>JBKQQQ010000441.1:0-2712 GCA_052144275.1 Streptosporangiaceae bacterium | reverse complement strand
GGCACGTATGGACCACGGCAAGGGCACCATTGGCGATTCGCACCCTGAGGAACCTGACCAGGAGCACCGGCACGGATCAGCCAGGAAGAGCTCGCTCCGCCCGGGTTTAACCTAGACGCAACACGTTGTCACACGACATAAACAATGCGGGGCTAAAGTATGCCATCCGCTGTGACAAACGGCGAAGGCGTGGCGGCACGGCACTTACGGGGATCACGACAGCATTTCACCTGCTTACCTTGTGAAATGCACAGTCCGAAACGAGGGTCGCATATGCATATGCCCGTTCGGGATTGGTTCGAAAAGCGGTCGTTTCAGCACCAGGAATTCAGCGATCTAGCCAGTTCCGGCGAGGCGATGCGCCGCCCGGCCATCACGCTGATCCTGCCGGCCCGCGAGGTCGCGGGCACCATCGGCCCGATCCTGGACACGGTGGCCAGGCTGAACGAGCGTAGCGGTCTGGTCGATCAGGTGCTCGTGGTCGACGCGGACTCTGCGGACGGCACCGCCGGTATCGCCCGGGCCCATGGAGCGGAGGTTTACTCGGAAAACGAATTGCTGCCGGAATACGGGCCCGCCCAGGGCAAGGGCGACGCGATGTGGCGGGCCCTATCGGTGGCTCGCGGCGATATCGTCATGTTCGCCGACGCCGATACGCGTGACTTCGGTGAGCATTTTGTCTACGGCACGCTCGGCCCGCTGCTGATGGCGCCGGGAGTCCAGTTCAGCAAGGCGGCCTACCGGCGCCCGTTCACCAGCGCGGAGCAATCCGTCGCCGACGGCGGCGGCCGGGTCACCGAGCTGATGGCCAAGCCCCTGCTGAACTTCTTCTTCCCCGAACTCGCCGGGTTCGTGCAGCCGCTGGCCGGCGAGTTCGCCGCGTCCCGGGACCTGCTGCTGCGCACCCCGTTCCTGACCGGGTACGGGGTGGAGATCGCGATCCTGATCGACGTGCTCGGCGCGGTCGGGCTGCCCGCGATGGCCCAGGTGGACCTCGGCTCGCGGCAGAACCGTCACCAGCCGCTCTGGGACCTGACCAGGATGAGCTCGGCCGTGCTGCGCGCACTGGCCCGCCGGGTGCCGGCCCTGGACAATGCGGTGCCCGCGCCCCGGGCGCCCGGCTTGTGGGACCTGCAAGGACCCGTCGGCCCTGAGACCTACCTGCACGCGGTCGCCACCCAGGACGGGCTGCGTCTCGACGAGCACCTGACCGAGCTGCTCGAGCGTCCGCCCATGACCCAGGTCCTGCCCGCCCTGGCGGAAATCCCCGCCTACCAGGCCAATATGTAACACTTTGTCCGGTATCTGCCTCATGTGAAATTAAATGAGTGTGACTTTCTACCCGCTCTATTGGGTAGAAAGTCACACTCGCGGGTTCACAGGCCCGTCCTCGGCCAGGACGTCTAGGATCAGCTGGCCGTAGCGGCCCAGCTTGGTCTCGCCCACGCCGTTGATAGCAGAAAGCCCCGCTAGCGTCGACGGCGGCGACGCCGCGATCTGCCGCAGGGTCGCGTCGTGGAAGATCACGTACGCCGGCATGCCTTGTTCCTTCGCGACCGCTGCCCGCCAGCCGCGCAGCCGCTCGAACACCTCCTCGGCCTCAGGTGACAGTTCGGCCGCAGGACCAGCCGACTTACCCCGGGAAGTGCTCCCGGCCCCGGCCCCGCTCCCGGCCCCGGCGCTGGCCTTCGGCCCCCGCCCGCCCCGCGCCGCGGGCGAAGGCGCTGGCCGCGGAGCGTCCCGCCGGAACCGGACCTCCCGCTCCCCGCGCAGCACTTCCGCGCTCAGGTCGGTCAGCGCCAGCGTCCCGTGATCGCTCTTGACCGCGAGCAGCCCGGAGGCCAGCAGCTGCCGTACCACGCCCCGCCACTCGCCCTCGTTCAGTTCGCTGCCGATGCCGAAAACAGGCAGGGAATCGTGCCCGTAAGAAAGTACCCGCGGCGTCTTCTTCCCGAGCTGGATGTCGATCGGCTGCCCCGCGCCGAAGGAAGGCCCGCTCAGCCGTCCCAGCCGGACCACGGTCGAGAGCAGCTTCTGCGCCGCCACCGTGCCGTCCCAGACCGATGGCGGTGCCAGGCAGGTGTCGCAGTTCCGGCACGCGTCCGCCCCGGTCTCGCCGAAGTACGCCAGCATCTGCCGGCGTCGGCAGCCCGCTGTCTCGCACAGGGCGAGCATCGCGTCCAGGTGCGCCACGAGACGGCGGCGGTGCGCGAGGTCGCCGTCGGAGTCGTCGATCATCCGCCGCTGCTGGACCACGTCCGCCAGCCCGTAGGCCAGCCAGGCCGTGGCCGGCGCCCCGTCGCGTCCGGCCCGCCCGGTCTCCTGGTAGTACCCCTCAACCGACCGGGGCAGGTCGAGGTGCGCGACGAAGCGCACGTCCGGCTTGTCGATGCCCATCCCGAACGCGATCGTGGCCACCATGATCAGCCCGTCGTCGCGCAGGAACCGCGACTGGTTCACGGACCGGGTCCGCGCGTCCAGCCCGGCGTGGTAGGGCAGCGCGACGAAGCCCTCCGCGGAAAGGAACGAAGCGGTCTTCTCTACCGACGCCCGGGACAGGCAGTAGACGATGCCCGCGTCACCGGGGTGCTCGGTCCGCAGCAGCCGGAGCAGCTGCCGCCGCGGCTCGTTCTTCGGCTCGATCCGGTACTGGATGTTGGGCCGGTCGAAGCTCGCCACGAACTGCCTGGCCTCGCCCAGCGACAAACGCAC
>JBKQQQ010000440.1:0-4424 GCA_052144275.1 Streptosporangiaceae bacterium | reverse complement strand
GGGCCGCCCGCCCCGCGCAGCCCGGCGAACGGGCCGGTCAGGTTGGCTTTCAGCCACTCGCGCACCTCGGCGCGGAACTCCTCGTCCTGCGGCGTGAACCGCACCCGGGCCTCCTCCGGGGGCTGGCTGGCACGGCCCCTGGTGCGTAGGCTAAACCTACCAAGCACTTGCTTGCTAGGAGGGTCCGTGGAGCTGACGATCCCGGGCGCCGTGGCGAGCGCCGCTCGGGAGTTCGGCGACGCGACGGCGCTAGCCGATCCTGGGGTGGCCGACCCTATGGCGGGGCCGGATGGCCTCCGGCTCAGCTACCGCGAGCTGGGCGAGCGGGTGACCGCGGTCGCCGCCGCGCTCGTCGCCGAGGGCGTGGCGCCTTCGGACCGGGTGGCCATCTGGGCGCCCAACGACTGTTACTGGGTGCTGGCCGCGCTGGGCGCGCTCAGCGCGGGCGGTGTCTTGGTCCCGGTCAGCACGCGGTTCACCGGGCCCGAGGCGCTGGACGTGATCAGCCGCAGCGGCGCCCGCGCCCTGTTCGTGGCAGGCGACTTCCTCGGCGCCGACCGGCTGGCGGCGCTGCGGGCCGCGGCGGCCGAGGCGGACGGCGCAGATGGCGGCGCGGACGGCGGCGCGGACGGCGGCGCCCTGGACCGGCTCGGCCTTGTGGTGCGGGTGCCTGAGGACTGGGCGGCGTTCGAGCGGCGCGGGGCGTCGGTTCCGGCCGCTGTGGTGGGTGAGCGGGCCGAAGGGATACGGTCCGGGGACGTCAGCGACATCATGTTCACCTCCGGGACGACCGGGCGGAGCAAGGGCGCGA
This sequence comes from Streptosporangiaceae bacterium, assembly GCA_052144275.1. Lineage (GTDB taxonomy): Bacteria > Actinomycetota > Actinomycetes > Streptosporangiales > Streptosporangiaceae > Palsa-504. The sequence goes on along the minus strand of JBKQQQ010000440.1, from coordinate 3,613 downwards.
TGACCTCGCACGAGCGGTCGCTGGGCGTCGCCCGGGCCTGGGCGGACTGCGCCCAGCTGACCCGCGCGGACCGCTACCTGGTGGTGAACCCGCTCTTCCACACCTTCGGCCTCAAGGCGGGCTTGCTCGCCTGCCTGGTCAGCGGGGCGACGCTGGTGCCGCAGGCGGTCTTCGACGCCGGGCAGGCGATGCGGCTGATCGAGGCCGAGCAGATCACCGTGTTCCCCGGCCCGCCGACGATCTACGCCACGATCCTAGACCACCCCGAACGCGGCGCCCGTGACCTGTCCAGCCTGCGCCTCGCGGTCACCGGCGCGGCCGACGTCCCGGTCGCGCTGGTCGAGCGGATGCGGCGCGACCTGGGCTTCGAGGTCGTGCTCACCGCCTACGGGCTGACCGAGGCCGTGGTGGCGACGATGTGCCGCCCCGGGGACCCGGCGGAGACGGTGGCCCGCACCTCGGGACGGGCGGCGGCCGGCTTCGAGGTGCGGATCGCCGACGGCAGCGAGATCCTGCTCCGCGGGCCGAACCTGATGCTCGGCTACCTGGACGACCCGGACGCCACGAAGGCCGCCGTCGACGCGGACGGATGGCTGCACACTGGTGACGCCGGCCGCCTGGACGCCGCCGGGTACCTGACCATCACCGGCCGGATCAAGGACATGTACATCTGCGGCGGCTTCAACGTGTACCCCGCCGAGGTCGAGCAGGTGCTGGCCCGGCTCGACGGGGTCGCGGAGTCGGCCGTCGTGGGCGTGCCCGACCCGCGGCTCGGCGAGGTCGGCCAGGCGTTCATCGTCCGCCGGCCCGGTCATGCGCTGGAGGCGGCGGACGTGCTGGCGTTCTGCCGGGAGCGGCTGGCCAACTACAAGGTGCCCCGGCGGGTGGAGTTCCTGGACACCCTGCCCCGCAACCCGTCGGGCAAGGTGCTCAAGCGACTGTTGAGAGAGGAACCGTGATGGCGGACGAGGTCCGTTATGACCAGCGCGGCCGCATCGCCCTGATCACGCTGAACCGGCCGGAGTACGCCAACGCGCAGAACTCCGCGATGACCTACGCCCTGGACGCGGCCTTCACCCGGGCGGTGAACGACGACCAGGTCGCGGTGCTCGTGCTGGCCGGCGCGGGCAAGCACTTCTGCGCCGGCCATGACATCGGCACCCCGGAGCGGGACGCGGACAAGTCCTTCGACCGCCAGGCGGTGCTGTGGTGGGACCACGTGGGCCGGGCCGGCGCCGACGCCAGGTACGCCCGCGAGATGGAGGTCTACCTCGGCATGTGCCGGCGCTGGCGGGAGATCCCCAAGCCCGCCATCGCGATGGTGCACGGCGCGTGCATCGCCGGCGGCCTGATGCTCGCCTGGGTGTGCGACCTGATCGTGGCCGCCGAGGACGCGTTCTTCGCCGACCCGGTGGTGCGGATGGGGATACCCGGCGTGGAGTACTTCGCGCACCCGTGGGTGCTCGGGCCGCGCTTCGCCAAGGAGGTCCTGTTCACCGGCGGCCGGTTCACCGCCGAGCGCGCCTACCAAATCGGCATGGTGAACCGGGTGGTACCGCGCGGGGAGCTGGAAACGGCGGCCTTCGCACTCGCCGAGCAGGTCGCCGAGATGCCTCCGTTCGGCCTCGCGCTGGCCAAACGGGCGGTCAACCAGTGTGAGGACCTGATGGGGATGCGGCCGGGGATGGATTCGGTGTTCGGCCTGCACCACATGGCACACGCGCACAACGCCGAGGTGTCAGGCGACTCGCTGGCCGGGCTCGACGGGCGCAGCATGAAGAAGGCCGCGAATGACTAGCGCGTTCCGGGCCGAGGTGCGGGACTGGCTGGCCGCGCACGCCCCGGCCGAACCGCTGCCGTCGCTGGATACCGCCGAGGGGTTCGCGCGGCACCGGGAGTGGGAACGCGAGCTGGCGGCGGCCCGGCTGTCGGTGGTCTCCTGGCCGGCGCGGTACGGCGGCCGGGACGCGACGCTGGCCGAGTGGCTGGTCTTCGAGGAGGAGTACTACGCGGCCGGCGCGCCGGCCCGGGTGGGACAGAACGGGCTGTCGCTGCTCGCCCCGACGCTGTTCGCGCACGGCACCGCGGACCAGCGGGACCGGTTCCTCCCCCCGATGGCCACCGCCGAGGAGGTGTGGGCGCAGGCCTGGTCCGAACCCGAGGCGGGCAGCGACCTGGCCGCGATCCGGTCCCGGGCGGTGCGCTGCGAGGGAGGCTGGCTGCTGTCGGGCACCAAGACGTGGTGCTCGCGGGCGGCGTTCGCGGACCGGGCGTTCGGGCTGTTCCGCACTGATCCCGCCGCGGAACGCCACCACGGGCTGACCTACCTGCTCTTCGGGCTGCGCGCGCCGGGGGTGACCGTGCGGCCGATCCGCCAGCTCGGCGGGCGGACCGGGTTCGCGGAGATCTTCCTGGACGACGTGTTCGTCCCGGACGCCGACGTCGTGGGCGCGCCGGGCGACGGCTGGCGGATCGCGATGTCCACCGCGAGCCACGAGCGCGGGCTGTCGCTGCGCAGCCCCGGGCGGTTCGTCGCGGCGGCCACCCGGCTGGCCGAACTGTGGCGGCGGGCCGGCGACCCGGACGACACCGCCCTGCGGGACCGGGTGGCCGACGCCTGGATCGGCGCCCGCGCCTACCAGCTGCACACGCAGGCGACCGCCGGCCGGCTGGCGGCCGGCGGCACGCCCGGGGACCTTGGGGTTCGCTCCAGCCTGGGCAAGGTGTTCTGGTCCGAGCTCGACGTGGCGCTGCACGAGACGGCACTTGACCTGCTAGGTCCGCACGCCGAGGTCCGCGAAGGACCGGACGGGCGCTGGCTGGAGGACTACCTGTTCGCGCTGGCGGGCCCGATCTACGCGGGTACCAACGAGATCCAGCGCACGCTGATCGCCGAGCGGGTGCTGGGGCTCCCCCGTTGAGCACGGCCCCGGTGAGCGCGGCCGCGATGGGCGGGTCCGAGCGGGACCAGTTTGCCGCGGCGGTGCACGACTTGCTAAGCGGGGCCGACGTGCCGGCCGCCGCACGGCGGTGGGCCGACGGCGACCTGGCGCCCGGGCTCGCCCTGTGGCGGCGGCTGGCCGGGCTCGGCGTCAGCGCGCTCGCGGTGCCGGAGAAATGGGGCGGCCTCGGCGCGAGCCCGCTGGACCTGGTGGTGGCCTGCGAGGAACTCGGTCACCACGCGCTGCCCGGACCTGTGGCCGAGTCGCTGGCCGCCGTGCCCGCGTTGCTGGCGGTGCTGGCGGACACCGGGCTGGCGCCGGGTGCCTGCGGCGAGCGGGGACTGGGCGGCGAGTGGCTGGCCGGGCTGGCCGCCGGGGACCTGATCGCCACGCTGGCCATGCCGCCGCGGCTGCCGTTCGCCGCCGACGCCGGGGCCGCCGGGCTGGTGCTGCTGGCCGAGGACGGCGCGGTGTATCGCGCCCGCCTGGGCGCCATGCACCGGTCGGTAGATCCGGCCCGGTCGCTGTCCGAGGCACGCGGCGGGGAGGTGCTGGCCCGGGACGCGGCCGAGGCCGCGGCCCGGGCGCTCGACCTCGGGGCGCTGGCCTGCTCGGCGCAGCTGCTCGGCGCGGGCCGTGCGCTGCTCGAGGCGTCGGTGCGGCACGCGAGC
>JBKQQQ010000439.1:0-3083 GCA_052144275.1 Streptosporangiaceae bacterium | reverse complement strand
GACCTGTGGGTGGGCGACGAAGCCTGGGACGTGGACTATTTCCTGCACGAGAACCCCGAGCTCAAGCGGGCGCCCTACGCCTGGCTGACCGACTTCGTGGGCTGGCTGCCGATGCCCGACGGCGGCGCCGGGGAAGCGGCGCTGACCGCCGACTACAACGCCGAGATGATCGAGCAGATCGGGCGGTTCCCCCGGCTGCGGGACCGGGCGGTGTTCGTCGGTAACCCCGGTGACGTGGTGCCGGACAGCTTCGGCGCAGGCCTGCCGCCGATCCGGGACTGGGTCGAGCGGCATTACCAGTTCGCCGGCTACATCTCCGGCTACGATCCCACCGCGGTCGCCGACACGGCCGCGATCCGCGCCGAGCTCGGCTACCGCCCCGACGAGAAGATCTGCCTGGTCACCGTGGGCGGCTCCGGTGTCGGCGCCGACCTGCTGCGCCGCGCGGTAGCCGCCTATCCGGCCGCGAAGCGGCTCGTGCCAGGGCTGAGGATGATCGTGGTGGCCGGGCCGCGGATCGACCCGGCCACGCTGCCCTCGCATGACGGCCTCGAGCTGCACGGCTACGTCCATGACCTCTACCGGCAGCTGGCGGCGTGTGACCTGGCCGTGGTGCAGGGCGGGCTGACCACCACGATGGAGCTCACCGCGGCCCGGCGGCCCTTCATCTACGTGCCGCTCCGGCACCACTTCGAGCAGAACTTCCACGTCCGGCACCGGCTCGACAGGTACCGCGCGGGCCGCTGCCTGGAGTACGCCGACACCGGGCCGGAATCGCTGGCCCAGGCCATCGCGGCCGAGATCGGCCGTCCCGTCAGTTACCTGCCGGTGGAAACCGACGGGGCCGCGCGCGCCGCGGCCTACCTGGCCGGGCTCATCTGAGGCGGCTCGCCGCAGCGCGCGCTTCGGCCAGGACGTGAACCAGGCCGTGGTCCTTGGCCAGGGCGGCGCCTTGGTCCAGCGTCACCAGCGCCTGGGCACGCTCGCCGAGGCGGCCGAGCGCGGTGCCGTCGACCACCAGGGCCGCCGCCAGCGCCGCCACCCAGGGCACCCGCTCCGCCGCCGCCAGCAACAGGGCCAGCACCGCGCGGGCCTGTTCCGGCTGGCCGGCCGTCAGCCAGGCGCGCGCGACCGACAGGTACGCCTCATATCCCAGCACCCACGCGTCCCCGGCCGGCAGCGTGGCGCCGGCCAGTAGCCGGCTGGCCTCGGCGAGGACGCCGGGTGAGCCCGTCGCTTCGGCGAGCGGAGCCAGGCAGTGCAGCCGGTAGGCCTCCGCGCCGTCCTGGCCGGCTATCGCGTGGCCGCGCTCGAACAGCTCGATGGCCTCGGCCTTGTTTCCGCCCGCCAGCAGCGTGACGCCGAGTGTGGCGCAGGCCAGGGCGCCGCCCCAGGGGTGGTCGTTCGCCTCGGTCAGGCGCACCGCCCGGCGTCCCAGCGAGACCGCCTCGCCGTCCCGGCCACGGAGCCGGGCCAGCCAGCCCAGATGGGCGACGTAGGACGCGGCCCAATGCGCGTAGCCGCTGCGCCGGTTGATCTGGATGGCCGCCTGGATCGCCGCGATGGCCTGATCCCAGTCGCCTGCCGCCAGCGGGACGAACGCCGACTCGAAGACGGCATGCTGGAGCCGGAACAGGTCACCCTGGCGACGGAGCAGCGGCTCAAGCTCGTCGAGCACATCGGCCAGCGCTCCGGCGTGGCCGAGGTAAGCATGAGCGGTCTTGAGCCCGTCCAGGCCCGCGGCCAGCGCCTGGTCGTCGCCGGCCGCCCGGCCCGCAGCCACAGCGCGCCGCCCGTACTCGAGCGCACGATCGAATCGCAGCGTGTTGGTCGCGATGATGGCCAGGCGCGCGAGCAGGTCCGCCGCAGCCGCCTGGTCGCCGAGCAGTTCCGCCAGCCGCAGGCCCCGGGCGAGGTGGGACTCGCAGTAGCCGGTCGGCATGCCGTGGGCCACCGGCACGTCCCCGCCGAGATGCCGCAAGGCGAGCATTTCCAGGCGCTGGTCCCCCGCCGCGCGGGCCGCGGCCGCTCCGGCGGAGAAATCGGCTAGCGCCGCGGCGACCGCTGCCGCCCCCTCGTGCGCCCGGCCGCGGATGACCCGGGCACGGGCGCCGACCTCAAGATCCCCGGCCCGTTCGGCCGCCTCGAGCGCCTGGGTGGCCAAGGCCGCTGAATCAGTCACGGCGAACCGGCGAAAGGCCTCATCGGCGGCCGAGAGCAGCGCCCGCGCCGCGCGCAGCCAGTCGCCGCAGGCGGCGGCGTGCCGGGCCAGCGATTCCGGCTGGCTCGTCAGCCGGTCAGCGGCGCGCTGGTGGTACGCCAGCCGGGCAGGCTCGGGGGTGCTGGCGTACAAGGCCTCACGGATCAGGTCGTTGGCGAACTCGAAGTCGCGCCCGGCGGCCACCAGCAGTCCGGCTCGCAGCGCGAGTTCACAGAGCCGCAGTGCGACCGCGGGCGGGACGTCGGCCAGGCCCGCCACGATGGCCGGGTCGACCGCCGCGCCGAGAACGGCGGCGGCGCGCAGCAGCTGCTCGGCCTCGGGGCCTAGCCGGCGGACCCGCGCCTGCACGGCACTTCGCAGTGACTCCGGGAGGCCACTGTCGCCTTCGGCCAGCGCACGGAGCACCTCGACCACGAACAACGTGTGCCCGCGGGTCTGCCGCAGGATGCGGTCGGCCAGCCCCGCCTGGCCGGCCCGGGCAGCGAGCTGCTCGACGGCAGCCGCTCCGAGCGGCCCGACCTCGACGCGGCTGGCCACGGCGGTCAGCGCGGCACTGGTTTCCGCATCGTTCTCGGCCCGGACCGTGGCGACCACGAGCAGCCGGCTGCCGCCCGCGTTCCGGCCCAGGTAGTGCACGAATTCGATGGTCGACTGGCCGGCGTACTGAAGGTCGTCCAGCACGACAAGCACCGGGTTACGTGCTGCCAGCTCGCGCAGGAAGCCCAGCACGGCCAGGAACGTCCGGCGGCGTTGCATGTCGACCGGTACCCGTTCGGCCGGCATCGATCCCAGCACCGCCGCGGCCTCAGGCACCAGCGCGGCGAAAGACGGCGCAGCGTCGCCCAGCAGCCGCCGCAGCTCC
>JBKQQQ010000438.1:0-6321 GCA_052144275.1 Streptosporangiaceae bacterium | reverse complement strand
CGGGCTCAGTGCCACCACCTACCGCAAGCGCTTCGCCACCAGGGCCGCCCATCTCCACTATCCGGCCGTCGCAGCCTCCTGACCGCCGGGTCGCCTGTCCGGGCAGGCACGGGAAGTCTTGCTGATCGTCATCGCGTCGCCACGGCCGCGCCGTGCATCTGACGTTGCGCGGTCCCGGCTTCGGCGTTGATCAGCGCGGCGATGGCCGGGTGGCGGCGCAGCTTGTCCAGGCAGCGGCCGCGGATCGGCCCGATGCTACCGACCGGGATGCCCAGCCTGGCGCTGATCTCGGCGTACGGCACTGGCGGGTCCTGGATGAGGATGGCGATCAGCTGCTGGCCGGATGGCGGCAGGTCCATGAACGCCTCGCGCAGCGCGGCGTGGCGCTCGGCCGCGAGCAGCTCCTGCTCTGCCGTCCCGCTCCGCTCGTCCGGGATGTTCTCGGCGTCCAGCACATACCAGGCGTTCTGCGGTCCCCGCGCGGCGCGCAGGACCCGGAGGCATTCCCGCCGGGTCGTGGTGGCCAGCCACCCGGGAAGCGCGGCCGGATCGCGGACTTCGCCCAGGTGGTCCACTAGGTGCAGCCAGACGCTCTGGCCGACGTCGTCGGTGTCGGCGCCGCCCAGCCGGTGCCTGCGGCAGATGGACCAGATCAGCGGGGCGTACCGTTCCACCAGCGCGTCCCACGCCTGCGCCTCGCCGTTCCTGGCGCGGGCCACCAGGTCGGTGACCACCGGGTCGGTCACGCCGACGAGCCAACGGCAGATGCGGTGCCACCCTCGATCACATGATCTTGAGGAACCGGCTGTCTGCAGAGAAGAGTCCTGGTTGGGTACATGGCGGCATCCCCCGTCGTGCCGGGCGGTCGGATCCGCCCTGGCTCCCGCATACAGGATGGGATCGCGGGAGCGGGCGTAACATCCGCCTTTTTGCGGATATCCCGGCAAGGTAGGCAGAACTGTCAGCGCTGGCGACGGGACGTTTCCGCGGCGATCTCGGATCGGCGAGCTATACCCAGCTTGCGCATGATGTGGCTGACATGAGTCTGGATGGTCCGGGGCGAGAGGTACAGCCGCGCGGCGATCTGCCGGTTGGTCATGCCTGCCGTGACCAGGCGGACGACGTCCATTTCGGCCTCAGTCAGGCTCTCCCAGCCCGCGGCTGGCCGGCGGCGGGACTGCCGCAAGGCCGCGATCGGCGCCCCCTCAGGCGTCCCTGCCAGGAAGTTCCTCATCGCCGACAGGGTGCCATCCTGGTCCCCTAGCCAGTACATGTGATCCTCACCCGGCTGCTCGACGTACTGGGCGCCGGGGATCCGTGCGGCGGTGGATCGGGCGCACTCCACCGGCACCAGCATGTCGTAAGTGCGGTGCATGATCAGCGTCGGCACCGCGATGTCCGGCAGCACATGGCGCACGTCGACGTCCAAGTGCATCCGCAGCGACGCCGCGACGGCCCCGGGACTGGACGCGAACCGCTGATAGGAAGCCCACCACGACCGCATTCGCGCATCGTCGGCCATACTGGGCGCGTACAGCTCGAAACCGACGCCAGTCCCCCAGTCCTCGCGCATGGTGTCAATGAACAATTCGAGCATGTCGCGCGGGATGCCCTCGGGGAAGTCCTCTCCGGCGGTGAACCGGGCGGTCGTGCCGACTAGCATCAGCGCAGCCACCCGCTCGGGCGCGTACCGGGCGAACAGCAGGCTCGCCGGGCCGCCCTCCGACCATGCCAGCAGCGCCGCCCGCGGACAACCAGCCGCATCCATCACCGCAGCGATGTCATCCATGCGTTCCGCTAGCGACGGCGTTTCCCGGCGCGGATCCCGGTCGGACAATCCCATGCCGCGCTTATCAAATGCGACCACGCGGGTGAACGCAGACAGCTTGCGGAGAAAACGCGCCAGCAGTGGCTCGTGCCACGCGAACTCCACGTGCGAGATGAAGCCGGGCACGAGCACGACAGCGGGCGGACCGGCCCCGAAGACCTGGTAGGCAATGTTAAGATCACCGCTGCGCGCATACTGGGTCGTCGGCGCGGGAGCCCCGCTGAGCGCGCCGGTCACCACGGCGATGCGGTTTTCGCGGGCGCCGCCGCGGTTCTCGCCGGACAGAGCCGGCCGGAGGCGGGGGGACAGGCGGCTCCGGTCCCAAGCTGGAAGGCCACGACGATACCGCCCAGACGGCCGCCGCCTGAGACTAGGCCCGCCGAGATCGCCGGCGCCCAGACCCTACCGCTCCCGGCACCGGTCCCAGAGCGAACTGACAGGCCGGGCTTCATCGCTGCTCGTCGGCAAATGCGGTGTCCAGGCGCCCTGCCAGCTCTGTCATGATCACCATGGCACGGCTCCAGCGCAGGAAACTGGACAGCCGACCGCGGAGCCGTAGCCGTCCCTGCACCACGCCCCTAACTGGGTGCAACTGCTGGCAGATCACCGATTTCCATGCCGAATACGGGCCGCAGATCGTGAAAACCGATCCATCCACCAGTCCAGCGTCCGCAGCCAGAGTGTTCTCATACCAGCACCCGTCCCGGCCGACCAGACGCAGGTACAGGTCCTCGCCAACGCCGGCCGCCTCATCTGCCTCGATCACGCCGCCGACCACACCATCCCACCCGACGCCGGCCGAACGGAACGCCTGATCCGAATTCGCGAGCTCAACCCAGGCAGCCACCCACTCAGGGCTCGGAAAAATCAGCATGCAGCGCCTCCGTCGGTCGCTGCCGGCCCCCTCAATTGCGCCCACGTCGAGCGCAGGCACAAGACAATGATGAAGCTCCGCCGCGGGTTACGCCAGCCCCTGCCCTCCGTGCAGTCCGCAACTTCTGACACGCTAGCGCCTATCAGCCGGATACTGCTCGTTGACGGTAAAACGGTTCTGGGGTACTCAGCTGACCGGACGAGCACAGGTCCGGACCCGCGATGGCCGGGGGGTGCCGGACGGTCCAGGCTCGGCGGATGTTCTCGGTCATGTTAACCGCCTTGGTCTAGGCGCCGACTCGATGACGCCTGGACCGGGCTTGCGACTGCCGTCAAATCTGTGTGTATCTGCTGTACTCGGCCGCTCCTCTGTACTGGCAGACGGATGACGCGGGAGGTGCGCGGTGACTAGCACAGAGTGCTCAGCCAGCAGCCGCACGACCGTAGCCGCGGACGGCGACCTGCCGGTGATGGCACCCGGCTCCGGGCCCGGGGAATCGGTGCATGGCGCGGGTCCTGGATGGGCCGTCGTCCAGGCGGCGGAGGGCACTCTCGACGGGCAGGTTATAGCAGGAGCTACCGCAGCCGTCCGGCGGCTGCTCGCGGCTTACGCCAGCACGCTGGACGTCCTTGACGGCCTGCCGGTGACCCCGATGGTTGCCACGAGGTGGCACTGGTGGTCGCGGCCGAGCACCCCGATTCGCCTTCCCCGCATTTCGTGGATGCTTCGCTCGCTGACGCTGTGGCACATCGATCGCGTGCTGACTGGGGCTGAGCGGATATTCCGTCGCCGGTCGGCGCTCGGCATCGCCGGGGCCGACGAGGCCGATGCCCTTGATGCCGTCACTGAATTCCGCGCGTCGCTCCCGTCCAGGTCGAGGGTCCTGCGGATCGGCGCGCTCGCCGTCGCAGCGCTCGTCGTAGCGCATGTCCTGGCAACTTTGCTGCTGCACCTTAACCAGAATCGCGCCGGCGCCAGTGTCCCGTCGCCGGCGAACATCAATTGGATCTCGTTTTCGGCGATCACCAATCAGCTGCTCGACAGAGCGCTGGGCGCGATGTCGAACATCAATCAACTGCTCGGCAGCGCGCTGGGCGCGCTGCAACTGCCATCTAGTTCGGCCGGCCTTGTGCTCGATGCCCTGTTCAAGGCTTCCCCGGCCGTGCTCGCCGCCGCGGCCGGGCTGGTGAGCCTGTCTTTGTACCTGATCCTGTGGCCAGTGGCATGCGCGTTCCGCCTCAAGCGGCTGCTGCTCAACCTGTACCCGCATGCAGACAGCAAGCTGCCCACGACCCCGGCCTCATGGAGCATGACGCGGTCCACCGGCGTCTACGACCTGGAGCAGGAGACCTTTGCGAAGCTGGGCGCCCGCGTGCCCCGCGAGCCGCCGCTCGACCTGCTGGTATCACTACCGATACCGATCTGCTGGATTTCCTTGTGTTCCTTGTGGGTTTACTTCGTTGCCATCAGCACCGGCCTGGCCGCGGGCCTCCCGGTCGTGCTCATACTGGCAGGTTTCGTGCTGCTCTTCTATATCACGCCCGCCGCCATCCGGCTCGCCTGGCTGGCGGCGGCCTGGCGAGCACGCAATGGCCGTCCTCGCTCCGCCTGGCTGTTCGGGGACGATGTCAGCGTCCCCTGGCGTTCCAAGCCGGTGCGGTGCCGGTCACCACTGCTGATCGGCTGGCTGAGCCTGATGCTCCCTTACACGTGCCTGATCATATGGTGGCTGTGGTGGTCGACCACACGCGACCTTCGCGAGTTGGGTCGTGCGTATGACGTTAACCACCTGCGCGGCATGCACCCCGCGGCCCAGGCACTCGCGGCGGGCCCTGGCGTCGTACTTTACGGCCTGCCGGCGCTGATCGTGCTGTCCCGCGCTCCGCGCTACGTGCGGGAAGCGCAGGCGGCAACCGGGCTCGAGCGGCCGGTCCCCCGCCACATTGCCTGGCTGGTCCTCATCTGGCCTGTGCTCTGCGTTCGGCTGCAGCGCGAGCTCAACCGCCTCTGGCAAGGCCCGGGCATACGGATCGACCAGCACGACGAGGCCATCGATCTTGCTGCGCGTCCTGCCGTGTAATCAGCCCTTCGCGCCGTAGTGGTGGTCGGCCGGGCCGCTGCCTGGGCCTGGTCGCGTTGCCGCTGGCTGCCGTCAAGCGGGCGAGTCGACCGGGAGACCAGCCGGCCGAGACGCAGTCACGCGAGGACACCTACCTCCTGAATCCGCAGTTGCGGGGGCTGTCGGTAAAGGTCCGCGGGGGCTCGGCACTAGAGGTGAAGGTGTACCGCGGCAGCCCGGGAATCCTCGAGGTGCCGGGCCGCGCCCGCGGCCGCATGCAGTCCTGGCAGAAGTGGTCCTTTCCCTTTAGCCCGCTCCGCCCCGACAGCATCGGCCCGGCCGGCTGGCAGGCGGTACGCAAGAGAAGGCGCATCAGCCGGTTCCCGTTGGCCGCCGGGCCGGTCGCGGCACGCGGCCCGGGGCCAGGCAGCGAGCCGCAGTGCGAGGTGGAACTCACCGAGGTCCGCACCCGCGGCCAGGACTGGTGGACCCTGGGCTTCGAGGCGACCGGCCCCGCCAGCCTGCTCCGCAGCGAACTCCAGGCCACCGCCGCGCTCGTGTTCGCCCGCGCCCTGCCCGGCAGCGTGGAACCCGGCCCCGATGAATCCAGGTCCTACTCGGAGTGGCTGGGCCAGCAGCCGGGCGCCGACAGTCACGCCGACGACTGAGACTGTCCCTAAGGGCACAAGGGGCTCTATTCAGTGCCTATCTGCTCAGCGCCTATCTGCTCAGTGCCTATCTGCGCGGCCTTAAGGCGCTTGCGGTACCAGAGGACGTCCGTTCCTGATGGGAAGTCCTCGACGCAGCCCACCAGTTCGTAGCCGTTCTGCTCATACAGAGCCCGGGCCTGGAAGGCGTAGGTGAAGTGGACGGTCTGCGAGCACCCGCGCGCCGCCGCCTCGGCTTCGGCGGCCGCGATGAGGCGTGTAGCGAGGCCACGCCCGCGCAGACCCGGCGCCACCCACAGGCTCTGCAGTTCGCAGCAGTCGCCCCAGGTCCACCCGCTGATGCCGGCCACGACCTTGCCAGCGTCGCGGACGAAGATCGCCAGGTCGGCTTCGCCGCCGAGTCCCATGGCGGCGGACGCCTCACGGCGGATCTGCGTTTCCAGGACTTCGATGTCAGCCGGCTCCGGACGGTCCTCGACGCGGAACTCTGCAGCGACCGGCTGGTCAGGCACCGACGATCTGCTCGATCAGCGAGAGGTCGTCGAAGTACGTCCGGAAGGACCGGATCTTCCCCTCACGGAAGTCGGCCACGGTGACGCCGGGCAACTGGACGTGCCGTCCCGTCGCTTCCAGCGCGGTATCCTCGCTGAGCACGAGCGGCCCCGTGTGATCGGCTTCGACGAGCCATTCGGCGAACGCCTTGTTGCCCACTTCATCGATTCCCCGGAACGTGATCACGACGTTGGAGAACGCTGCCTCGCGGAGGGCGGCGAGGTCAGCGAGCGCTGCCAGCCCGGACAGGGTGACGTACGGCGACCAGCCGGTTACGTCGTCGGTGAACAGGGTCTTCAGGTCAACTGATGCGGCACCGATCTCGGCCTTGAGCGCGTCC
>JBKQQQ010000437.1:0-5106 GCA_052144275.1 Streptosporangiaceae bacterium | reverse complement strand
AGGTCACTGGTTCAAATCCAGTACGGCCCACGCCATTTTTCGAAAACCTGTCTAGCACTGGGAACCAAAATGGGAGCCAGCGACCTGCGGTTTTGCCGCTTCCATGCTGGTCAGAGCACCCAAGGTTGCGGTCTGACTAAGAGACTCTTTCCGGTTTGGCATGCTCCGCGGAGGGCCCATCGAGCTACTGCGTCCGGGGCGTGGGCCAAGCGCACCGGCGGTCTTGAGAGACTTGATTTAGAGCGTCTGCGGGGAGCCGACTGCGGTGACCGTGGTTGCCATCGCCATGGTTGTTGGGGTAACCAATGAGCCTTGGCGGGCTAGGGAAGAGTTGCCCCCGATCGAAGGGCCGCGCCGATGAAGCTGCCTCCTGTTGAGTACGAGGCGCCGAGGACCGTTGCTGAAGCCATCGATTTGCTGGCTGAGCACCTTGACGAGGCGAGCGTGCTCGCCGGCGGCCAGAGCTTGATACCGCTGCTGGCACTGCGGCTGGCCCGCCCGGCGGTGCTCATCGACATCAACGGCATAGATGAGCTGTCCGGGGTGTCGGCGACAGACGGCTGGGTGGCGATCGGCGCCATGACGCGGGAGTACGTTGCCGAGGAATCCGAGGCCGTCGCCGATGCCGTGCCGTTGCTGACGGCCGCTCTGCCATTGATCGGTCATGACGCAATCCGCAGCCGCGGCACGATAGGAGGCAGCCTGGCGCATGCCGATCCGGCCGCCGAGTTGCCGGCCGTCGCCAGGGCGCTCGATGCCGAGTTCGTGGTGCGCGGCCCGTCGGGCGAACGGGTGATCCCGGCGGCGCAGTGGTTCGAGGGTTACCTCACGACGTCACGCCGTCCTGACGAGCTGCTCCTGGAGGTGCGATTCCCGACCGCAAGATGGGGCACGGGGATTAGCTTCCAGGAGGTCGCCCGGCGCCACGGTGACTTCGCCATTGTCGGCCTGGCGGTGTCACTTGTGGTGTCCGGCGGGGTGATCAGCGATGCTCGGCTGGCGTTTGCCGGCATTTCTGATGTGCCGGTTCGGGCTGCCGCCGCGGAGGATCTGCTGGTCGGCGAGAGGCCGTCGACGGAGCTGTTCGATGAGGCGGCCCGCCGTGCGACCGACGATGTCGAGCCGCCGGACGACCTTCACGGGTCGTCGGATTACCGGAAGACGGTCGCGGCCGCTTTGGTGCGTCGCGGCCTGCGAGCAGCTGCGGACAACGCCCCCGAGAGGCAGTGACTGATGGCGGACATCACCCTGAGGGTCAACGGTGCGACGTGCGCGGGTTCGCCGGAGGCGCGCAAGACGCTGGCGGACTTCCTGCGGGATGACCTCAATCTCACCGGCACCCACGTCGGCTGCGAGCACGGGGTCTGCGGTGCGTGCACGGTCATCGTCGACGGCCGGGCGGTGCGCTCGTGCCTGATGCTGGCGGTCCAGGCCGCCGGCAGCGAGGTAACGACGATCGAGGGGCTGGCCCCTGACGGCGGGCTGGGCACAGTGCAGCAAGCGATGTGGGATTCGCATAGCTTCCAGTGCGGTTTCTGCACGCCGGGGTTTGTCATGCAGGCTGTCGCGTTCCTCAGCGACCACCCTGACGCCGACGAGCAGCAGATCCGCGAAGCGCTATCCGGCAACATCTGCAGGTGCACTGGCTACCAGAGCATCATCGATGGCGTCCTACTGGCCGCCGAGCGCAACCGTGAGCGCTGAGCGAGGGAGCGACCATGACAGGAATCGCGGCTGAGCGCTACACCGGCGCCAGCATCAAGCGGTCGGAGGACCCGCGCATCCTTACCGGCGCAGGCCGGTACGTCGACGACATCAAGCTGCCCGGGATGCTGCACGCCGCGTTCGTGCGCTCGCCGCTGGCTCACGCTCGCGTGCTCTCGGTCGATGTCTCGGCTGCGCGGGCGCTGTCCGGAGTGGTCGCGGCGCTCACGGGAGCGGATCTGGAAGCGATGACGGTCCCGGGGCCGGATCTGCTGACGGCTCTCCTGGGTGGCGTAGGGCCCACCCCAGAGTTCACCCTTCTTGCCACGGACAAGGTGCGCTTCATGGGCGATCCCGTGGCGATCGTCATCGCCGAGAGCCGTTACGTCGCCGAGGACGGCTGCGAGCTGGTGGAGGCCGAGTATGACGACCTGCCTCCGGTCACGAATGCCGCCTTCGCGCTCGACCCGAGCAGCCCGCCGCTGTTCGCCAATCTAGGTGACAACATCGCCCGCCCGCACTCGCGCAGCGAGTTCGGCGACGTCTCCGGTACGTTCGCCAATGCCGATCGCATTATCGACTTCCACATCGACGTGCACCGGCACCAGAACGTGCCCATGGAGGGACGCGGCTGCATCGCGAGTTACGACGCCGACCAAGGTGTCATGACGGTCTACGCGGCAACGCAGAGCGTTCACGTCAGCAGGATCGCTGTCGCCACGCGCCTGGGTATCGAGCATGACAAGGTGCGTGTCCTGGCCGGCGATATCGGCGGCTCGTTCGGCCTGAAGATCGGCGCATCACGTGAAGAGCTCGCCGTTGCCGCTGCCTCGCGTCTGGTCGGCCAGCCGGTCAAGTGGGTCGAGGACCGCAGCGAGAACCTCACCGCGTCGGGGCAGGCACGCGAGGAGAGCTTCGATGTCCGGGCCGCTGTCAGCAACGACGGCGACCTGCTCGGGCTGGACGTGAAGATGATCATCGACACAGGCTCATACCCAGGCATGGGCACGATGGTTCCGGCCATCATGGAAGCGATGCTGCCCGGACCGTACAAGCTGGCGGCCTTGGGTTTCGAGTCAACCGCGGCGATCACCAACAAGGCGTCGTACGTCGCCTATCGCGGGCCGTGGGCGTCCGAGACGTTCGTGCGGGAACGCGTCCTGGACCTCATCGCGAAAGATCTCAGCCTCGATCCGGTCGAGATCCGGCTGCGTAACGTCGCCCCGCGCACCGATCCGCCGGCCGTGATGATTACCGGGCGACCACTGGTGGGAGTCACTTCGAAGGAGTCACTGGAGCGGGTCGCCCAGCTCGTGGACTTTCCCGCGTTCCGGCGCCGGCAGGCCGAGGCACGAGCGCAAGGCCGCTACCTCGGCATCGGTGTGGCAACGTTCATCGAGGCCGCTCCGGGCCCGCGCCCCCCGGAGGGGCCCAGCGGCCCCATGGGCACTGAGTCCATGCGCCTCCGGCTCGAGGAAGACGGCATCGTCGCGCTGTTCACCGGCCAGATGCCCCACGGCCAGAGCCACCAGACGACCCTTGCCCAGATCGCCGCCGACGAGTTCGGCGTGCCGTTCGAGCAGGTTCGCATCGTAGTCGGCGACACCGACGTCGTCCCGTTCGGCCTGACCGGCGGCAGCCGGTCGGCCACCATGACCGGAGGCGTGGCGCTCCATGGCGCCCGGCAGCTCAAGGCTAAGGTGCTCGATTTCGCGGCGCACCTCATGGAGGCCAACGCGCAGGACCTCCTGATCACCGACGGCAATGTCTGGGTGCGCGGCGACCCTGCGAGCGCGATCGCCGTAAGCGAAGTCGCGCGGCGAGCGGCATCAGGGCAGTTCGGTGCCGACGTGGACGCCAAGCTCGAAGTCGAGGCCACGTTCGACGGCGGCGAAGGCGGATGGTCCGGCGGCACTCACTGCGCGATCGTGGAAGTCGATGTCGAGACTGGCATCGTGAAGGTGGAGCGGTATGTCGCCGCCGAAGACTGCGGCGCACTTATCAATCCCGCCGTCGTCGAGGGCCAGATCCGAGGCGGCGTCGCGCAGGGCATCGGCGCCGTGCTGCTCGAACGATCGGCGTACGGCGAGGACGGCAGCTTCCAGTCAGCCACCTTCATGGATTACCTGATGCCGACCACCTGTGACGTTCCCCGCATCGAGATAGAGCACCTCGAGACCGTGCCGCTCGACGCTGACGTCAACTTCCGTGGCGTGGGCGAAGGCGGCATGATCGTCGCACCGCCCACGGTAGTGAACGCAATCGAGGACGCACTCTCACCCTTCGGCGTGCGGATCTACGAGCAGCACTTGCCTCCGGCTCGCATCCTGGAACTCATTGCCGCCGCAGTGGACTCGGGCCAGTAAACACTCCGTAAACCACTTCGAATGGCGGGGACAGCGGGTGACCAGGTGCGGACAGTGGTCCTTATCCTGGACCGGTGGATGAGGTCTTGCGCACCGCTGCCGAGGTGATGTTCACGACTCCCGTAAGACATCCACTGTCTGCCACCGTCCGTGAGATACGGGACTTCTTCCGCGACGATCACGTCCATGCCGCGCTCATCGTCAGCCCGGCCGGGTACCTGGAGGCTGTCGTGGAACGTGATGACGTCGCCGAGTGCCAGGCTCTTGATGCTGCCGCTGCGCCGCTGGGACGACTCGCAGGCCGCACAGTGCCGGCCGAGGCCAGCCTGGCCGAAGTGCGCCGGGCTATGACCGCAGCCGGGCGGCGGCGGGCCGCTGTCACCGACGCCGACGGCCGGCTTCTAGGCCTGCTGTGCCTTAAGGCTAGCCAGGCGGGATTCTGCTCTGACCAGGACGTTCGCGCCCGTGCCCTGGGTGAGGCCGACCCTGCTGCCGTCGGCAGCATGGGCGTTGACTGACCTGGGCAATCAGCCAGTCATTTGCTCTGACCAGTTTCTGGCGATGGCTACTGTTATTTGCGTTCCGCTAACAACGGTTTCCAGGTCGTTCTCAAAGGAACCTCATGCAACCATTCCTTGCCTGCACTTGGGTAGCACCTCTGGTGGTGTGCTTTAAATATTTGCAAAATCGACCAGCCGGATGAGAAGAGCATGATGCGGCGCACCAGTATCGGCAATGAGGCGTTTTTGTTGCGGCTGAGCTGGGAAAACGCAGACGGCGCCGGTTTTCTGGGCGCTTGGCGATCAGGCCGCCGCCTGTTTCTTCGGCATTGTGGCGGGGGTACGGCCGGTGGATACTGCGTAGTAATGCTGGCGACGGCTGGCCGTGGGGAGATTTCAGGCTCTGCCGCCGTGGATGAGCAAACGACGGTGACCGTGCGCGGCGCGTGCCCGCATGATTGCCCGGACACCTGCGCGATGCTGGTCTCGGTGCGCGGCGGGCGCGCGGTGGAGGTGCGGGGCGACCCCGAGCATCC
>JBKQQQ010000436.1:0-9747 GCA_052144275.1 Streptosporangiaceae bacterium | reverse complement strand
AACCGCCTGATCGGCGCCCAGCTGCGGGTGCTCCAGCAGCAGGGAACGCCGATCCGGGTCAGTTCCGCAGTGGTGGGCCAAGTCTGGCGAGACGGGCGCAAGCAGGCCAACCTCGCCCGGGTGCTGGCCGGCGTCGGCATCGAGGCCCTCGGCAAGGACGACGGCAAGCGCATCGGCGAACTACTCGCGCTGTCAGGCTCCGCAGATATCGTCGACGCACACGTAGCGCTGATAACAGACCACGCCGACCTCGTCTTGACCAGCGATCCCGGCGACATTCGCAAGCTACTGCAAGCGCGCAGGGTTTCGGCGCGGGTCCAGACCGTGTAAGGCTGCTGGACCCCGCGAATCTCTGCTTCCAGCGGCGAGTTGCGCGTCCGGGCATATCCACGGTCGGATCAAGCGCCCGACAGATCCCGGACCAGGGCGTCGGCCATGTTCTCCTCGAACAGGACGCGGCCTGCCGCGGCCATGACCTGCGGCTCGCCGAGATCTGCCAGGCCGCCGCAGACGGCGGCGACGATCCAGAGCTGGATACGCTGCTGCTGCGGCTGCACACCGAGACCGAGCCTGCCGGCGCGGCGGGGCGCTCGCGCTGCGGCCCGATGACCTCGACTCCGGCCAGTGCCTGATCCGGCTGCGCGAGAAAGGGGAGACCGTCGGCTGGCAGCCGGTCTCGCCCACCTTGATGACCCGGCTCACCGAGCACGGCCAGGAACGGCACGCCCCGCCAGGCGGGCAGCTGCTCCGCTACCGGAACGGGCGGTCCATCACCTCCCGCCGCTATGACGGCCTGTGGACCCGCATCGGCCGCGTCCTGCCGTGGGTCCGCACGCAGCAGATCAGCATGCACTGGATACGGCACATTGTCCTGACGTGGGTTGAACGCCAGTTCGGCTTCGCGGTCGCCCAAGCCTACGCAGGCCATGAAGACCGCGGCCGGGGAGTGCGGTCCATGGCGGCCATGGCCACGTACGTCCGCGCAGGGCTGCCCGAAGTGGCGACAGCCCTCGCCGCCCTGACGGGCGAACCGCATCCGCTGGCGATCGCGCCTTCCGGCGCAGAGGGTATGGAACGCGAGAGGCGGGCCAATGGTGCATCCTGAAGAGCAGGGCCGGGACCAGCAAGGCGAGCCCGATCCGGGGCATTTTGAGCGGTTCTGCGTCGAGGCAGTTCCCGAGATGCTTTCCAGCTGCCAGGTCGGCGAGGAGCTAGCGCGGCGCGGCGCGCGGCGGTGCCTCGGCCGGGGCTACCGCCGGTTTGGGTACTTCGAGTTCGGGCGCTTCGGGCTTGGGTGGTTGAGGCTTCGGTGCTCCGGTCCTGCCTTTCGGCCTGGCCCCCCTGGGTCTTGACACACGGCGATGCTATAGCCGGAAACCAACGGCGCACGGGGCCTGTTACAGCCGCGTGACCAGTTAACCCTCAGCCGCCCAGCCGACCCGAACGGCCTCTCCCAGGCTAGGTGTGCTGCGGCGCTGGTAGTCCGCGTCTGTACTTGGCTTGGGGACGAAGAGGCCAACTGTATGGGTAGCGCGTCTGCACCTGGATGCAAAAATATGACAGTGATGCAGATCATTCAGGTTTGCCCAGGAATGCCGGGCTACACGATGCTGCGCCTCAACTCGACGACGCCAGCCCGGGCCGGAACGAGCCAGGCAGGAGCCGGTAAGGGGCTCTCGGTCACTTCGTGCCTGGCCTTGGCCGAAGCGCCACGCCCACGGCCACAAGTAGCCGAGGCCGGTCAGCGGCCTGCCATATCGCGCCGATGGCACCGTGCAGCCAGCCGTGCCACAATAGCGCGAGGCGGCCGCGTCGATCCGGCTCGAAGGTCCCCTCATCCGGGCACGTAGACGGGTGGATCCGCTTACCCGGAGGAACACGATGGGCAAGGCCAGCCGCCGCAAGCGGCAGCAACGAAGCAGCAGCCACGAGGATCGCACGCATCCGGCGGCAGCCGAGGTCCCGGCTCCGAACTTTGACGGAACCGCCGTCCAGGCGATCCGCGACGCGCTCGCCATGATCACCTCGGTCCACGCCAGCCCGCAGGACTTGCCCGGGCTGGCTGAGGAGCTTGCCGCCGACCGGGGTCGCCAGGGCCTGGTTGCCTACGCCCTGGTTTCCCGGTTCATCACGGAAAGCGCCCGGGAACTCGCCGACGCGC
The DNA here is from genome assembly GCA_052144275.1 of Streptosporangiaceae bacterium. Taxonomy (GTDB): domain Bacteria; phylum Actinomycetota; class Actinomycetes; order Streptosporangiales; family Streptosporangiaceae; genus Palsa-504. Next base: position 7,586 of record JBKQQQ010000436.1, on the reverse strand, counting down.
GCGGCATAACAGTGCCGGCCGTACTCGAGGGCATAACCGCCGGCCTTGAAACGGGCGACGCCGAGCACCGCGCCGCATTGAACCGCGCGCTGGCGTCGGTCCGCGACTACGCCGAAGCGCTGGATGATCTCCGACTGCCCGGAACCCTGACCGCGGACCTGGACGCCAACCTCGGGCCTGGTCCTGCCTCCCGCAGCTACCTGATCGCACTCACCCAGATCGCGCACGAGATGATCACCGCCCACTGCGCGGAAACCGGCCAGGACGTAGCCAGCTACCTGCAGCGGGTGTCGCTGCCCGCTGCCGGGGCACACGGCAACGCGATCGACGCCGATGCGGTCGAGGACTACGTCGGCGCGCTCATCGGCGATCGTCTCGCCGCCGAGCCGCTGCTGCTGAACGTGGCGGCGGAGGCATTGCGCCGCAGCACGCTCGCGCTGCCAGACGAGGATGCCGGTGACTTCCGCGAACTGGGCGGCAGCGACCGCCTGGACGAACTGGCCGGCGATGCCTGGGATGACATGGATGCCGAGGATCAGCGGCTTCTAGCCATAACTCTGCTTGAGTCCGTACTCATCGACCCGGACGGCGAGACCGTGGCCGATCGCCTGAGCGTAGCCTGGCGCTTCTGAGGCTCGCGGCGCGGCGATAAGCCGCCCCCAAATCCACGCATGCTCAGCGCCCGGATTGGCGTGGTCCCCGGCAGCCACGATGCTCTGTGCATCCATGCAACGAGCCTGAGCGCTTCACGCCCATGCCCCGCAGTCACATCCTGTAACATCGCGGTCGTCTCGGTCATGACCGCCTGCGGGCAGAGTCCGATAGATACCCATGCCTTCCGCCCGCGAGCGGGTGCGGGAGTTGCCGTGCTCGTCGCGCCGATCGGTATCGCAGTGGCATAGCTGTACGCGCGCGAGAGGAAACCCGGCGGGTCAAGGTCCGCCAACGAGGCGCGACCGGAACACGAGTAGATCCGCCACTGCGCAGAGAGATCCAGCTCGCCGAAGCCCGCATCACCAAAGGCTGATGCCGTGTTGGGATTACTTATCGTTAGGAACAGTCCGCCCGCCCGAGGGCCGACACTCACGCAGTCTCCCTGCCGAATCCGTATCGGGGAAGATTTACCTCCCGTTGCCAGGAAGGCGCTCATATCGTCCGGTTCGGTCTTTCCCCGATTCGCCGGATCACTGCTTCGCGTGTCGCAGGCTGATCGGCCGGCCGGCGTGTTACGCGTGTATCCGCGGGTGCCGGTCGTTCCAGGGCGCGGCTTGCTTGAGCTGGCTGGCGACCCGGATGAGCAGGTCCTCCCGGCCATAGACGGCGGCTAGCTGCACGCCGACCGGCAGGCCGACGGGGGTCCAGTGCAGGGGCAGGCTGATGGCCGGCTGGCCGGTCATGTTGAACGGCGCGGTGTAGCGGATGAAACTGATGTTTCGTTCCTTCTCCTGCTGCGGCCCGGCCGCGGTGAACCAGCCCAGCTCGGGCGGGGGCGCACCCAGGGTCGGCGTCACCAGCAGGTCATGGTCGTTCCACTAGTGCGCCATGCGGCGCGCCCACATCCCCAGCCACATCCGGCTGCCCAGGTAGGCCACGGCGCCGAGCGCCCGGCTGGCCCGCCGGTGTGCGGCGTTGCGCGGCTCGATCTCCTCATCTCCGATCGGGTGCCCAAGCAGCCTCTCGAAGGCCTGGAATGTCGCTTCGGCGTCGGCCGCGATGAGCGTGTCGAAGTGCCCGGTGAACTCCGGCTCGAACATGGCCGCGGGCGCGGACTGCTCGACGTGGTGGCCGAGCGATTCCAGCAGCCGCGCCGCCCCGGCGACCGCGGCCCGGCACTGCGGGTCATCCACAAACCCCTCCGCGTCCGGCCGGTCCAGCACCCCGATCCGGAGCCGGCCCGGATCGGCGCCGGCCTCGCGCACCAGCGGGCGCGGCAGCGGCGGCGCGTAGTACGGCTCGCCGGGCATGCGCTTGCTGATCACGTCGAGCACACCGGCCGCGTCGCGCACGGTCCGGGTGACCGCCCCGTTGATCGCGCCGCCGGCCCAGGCCTCGCCGGCCAGCGGGCCCCAGCTGACCCGCCCGCGGGTCGGCTTGAGCCCGACCAGCCCGCACTCGCTCGCCGGGATGCGGATGGAGCCGCCGCCGTCGGTGGCGTGCGCCGCCGGCACCAGCCCGGCCGCCACCGCGGCGGCTGACCCCCCGGACGAGCCGCCGGCCGAGTGACCGGGATCCCACGGGTTGCGCGCCGGGGGGAAGCTTCGCGGCTCGATGGTCGCCGAGGTGGCGAGCTCGGCCGTGTTGGTGCGGCCGGGCGGGATGAAGCCGGCGGCCCGGAACTGTTCTGCGAGGTAGGAGGTGGCCGACCAGGCCATCTCACGCAGCGGCCCCAGGCCGAACGCGGTGGGCTCACCCGCGACCGTGCAGGCCACGTCCTTGTACAGGATCGGGACGCCGCGGAACGGGCCGTCGGGCAGGTCGCCGTCGGCCTCCAGCCGCGCCGCCTCGAACCGGTCCGGATCACGGCATCCAGCCGCGGGTTGACCGCTTCAATCCGGGCGATGGCAGCCTCGGCCAGCTCCTTGGGGCTCACCTCGCCGCGGCGCACTAGATCAGCTTGTGCGGTGGCATCCAGCCATGTCGTCTCGGCCATGCCGCCCGCGGCCCCCGCCGCCGGCCGCGATGACGTCGTACTCGGTGTTCCTGGTCACGGCGGTCATCCGTCCTGGGCGGGGCGGATGTTCTGGTTGAAGCGGAACCGGTTGACGGGATCGTAGTGCGCCTTAACGGCGGCTAGCCTCGCGTAGGTCTCCGCCGGGTAGGACGCGCGTACCTTGTCCTCGTCCCCCTCGCCGGTGAAGTTGACATACATCTGGCCTGCCCCGAACCTGGCCATCGAGTCCCGCGTACCGCGGGCCCACGCGCGGTTGGCCTCGAAACCCTCCGCCGTGGGTGTGCGCGCGATGCAGTTGATGAGATACGGCGGCTGCCGCTGGCTGAACGCCGTCGCGCCGGGCGCCGTCCGCGCCATCGCCCCGCCGAGTTGATGGACATGCAGTTCGCAGGTGGCCGGGAGCCCTGCGGAGCGCCGGTGGGCATCGGCAAACGTCTCGACGGCCGGGTCGGGAAGCTCGTCGAGGAAGGCCGAGGTGAAGTAATTCGCCGCGCCCGCTGCATACAGCGGATCGACGAGTTGCTGCAGCGCGACGTACGGGACCGGGCCGAGCAGGTCGACCAGCGGGGTGCTCAGGGCCCGCAGCGGCCGGACGACTTCCTCGCCCTCCTCCAGGGGGCCCGCCCAGCACACGGATAGGATGACGACCTTCTTGCCGTGCAGGTCCTGCGGCAGGAACGGCGCGGCCGGGGCGGTCGTCAGGTCGACCAGCGTGGTGAGCTCGTCGGGGGCACCGGCAACCGCGTCCCGCCAGCCGGCCAGCACCTGGGCCGCGTGCTGTCCGGGGTAGAAGACGGCACCGCCCAGGACGGCGGGTCCGACCGGATGCAACGCGAGCTCCAGCTCGGTGACCACGCCGAAGTTCCCGCCGCCACCCCTCAGTGCCCAGAACAGGTCGGCGTTCTGGTCTTCGCTGGCACGCACCAGCTCACCTTCGGCGGTCACCATCTCGGCGGACAGCAGGTTGTCGCAAGTCAATCCGTACTTGCGGACGAGGTGCCCGATGCCGCCGCCCAGCGTGAACCCGCCGATCCCGGTCGAGGAAACCAGGCCGCCCGTGGTGGCCAGGCCGTGCGCCTGGGTCTCGTGGTCGAATCGCCGCCAGGTCGTGCCGCCCTGCGCGAGTGCCCGCCGGTTGCGCGGGTCCACGCGCACCGCCGCCATCGCCGAAAGATCGAGCACGACACCGCCGTCGCAGGTGGAGAACCCGGCAACGCTGTGCGCCCCGCCGCGGATCGCCACCGGCAGCCCTTCACTGCAGGCGAACTGGACCCCGCTGATGACGTCGGCGACTCCGGAACAGCGTAGAACAAGCGCGGGATGCATGTCGATCGCGCCGTTCCAGATCCTCCGGGCGTTCTCGTAGCCGGAGTCACCCGGGCAGATCACCGAGCCGAGCATCCGTGTCCGGAGTTCGGCCAGCGTCGCCTCACCCAGGACGCGCGGGCTTTCCGATGTCATCGCCTCCATGTCCGTTACCTCCCAGGGTAAGAAGCCGATGACCGCAATCTATGGCCGGGGACTTTGCATCCGCTTAGCGCCGCGCTCACGGGCGCCGAGCCGGCGGCCCAGGCCGGCGGCAGCCGCCAGGCCACGCCGCTCGCCGATTTGCTCAAAACAGCCCCGCGCCGCCGCGAGCGCCGCCACCGCTGCCGCGATCTCCCCCGACATCTCGCGCAGGCCCGCGAGCAGCATGTACTGCCAGCCAACGCTGGGGGTCGCGCGGAGCGCCAGCGCCTGCTCGACCAGGCCGATAGCCTGCCCCGGACGGCCAGTGAGGACTTCGGCCACAGCCAGGTTGTTCAGGGCGCCGGCGTGGCCGGGAAGATCTCCAGACCGGTCCAGCATGCGGCATGCTTCACGACCGAGCGCGCGCGCCCGCTGGCCGTCACCCAGTGCCGCCTCCGCGAGCGCGACGCCGGTCAGTGCGATGGCGGTGCCGCGCTGGTCGGGGATTTCCGCCCGCAGGTCTGCGGCCGACCGGAAGCATTCCCTGGCACCAGCGGGATCACCGCGGCTGCGGAGCAGGTGCCCGCGTTGCGCCAGGATGTGTGCCTGGCCCGTACGGTCCCCCAGCGATTCGAACATCCGCAGGGCCCGGTCAAGCATCACCCCCGCCTCGTCGAAACGTCCGCCCATCCGGGCCGCCAGTGCCTGGGTGGCGAGGATGTAGCCGGGGCTCTGCGCCGCGCCAACCCGCCGGCCGGCCAGCATGGTCTCCTCGAAGACGGGGAACATCAGGTCATCGATGGAATCAACCGACCAGCCCGGGGTGCACACCGTAAAGAAGGGCGGTGCGTCGGGTGGCACCCGGCCCAGGGCACTCAGCGAGTTGTCGACCAGAGCCTGCGCCGCGGAAGTTTCACCGCGGAATAGCTCCATCAGAGCCCGCAGGTGCTCGTGCGAAGCCCGCACGCTGGCAATGCCGCGGGCCGCGGTGCCCGCCTCGCTGGCGAGCCGGGCCGCGTCATCCCACTCGCCTGCCATCCAGGCGAGCAGCGACTGCTGGTGAAGCGACTCGGCCATCGAGCCGGGATCGCCGAGGTCGCGCCCGAGGGCCGCGATCTCGGCGCCGATGGCGGGGCCACGCCACGGCCGGCCCAGCCGGACCTCCAGCACGGCGGTCGCGAATAGCGCCCGGGCCCGCAGCGCCGATGGCGCTGGGCAGGCTTCCAGCGCTTGAGCCAGCCATCGCAGTCCCTCGGCGTGAAGCCCGCGCGCCATCCACGAGCGCCACATCGCAACCGCCATCACGAGCGCACGGTCTGGCATCTCACGCAATGACGTCGACAGTGCTGCCCGCAGGTTGCCGCCTTCGACCGCGAACCACGGGCTCGGCTCACCAACCACGCCACCGCCAAGGTCAGGGTCCAGAGACTCCGCCCGGCTGGCGTACCACAGGGCATGCCGGCGCTGGTGGCAGGCCAGCTCCCCCGACGAGGCAAGACAGCGGGCCGCGTACTGCCGGATGACCTCAAGCAGCCGGAAACGGGCCCGGTCGCCGCCCGTCTCCACGGTAACCAGAGACTTGTCCACCAGCCGTGACACCACCGCGGCGACCGGTTCGGACAACCCGCCCGCACACACCTGCTCAGCCGCGTCGAGGGCGAACCCTCCAGCGAATACCGACAGCCGGCGAAACACCGCACGCTCATCATCCGCCAGCAGGTCATGGCTCCAATCCAGCGTCGCCGCCAACGTAGCCTGCCGGTCCGGCACGCCATGGATCCGCCCAGCCAGCGTGGCCAGCGCGTCATCCAGCCGGGCAGCCAGCTCCGCGGCCGCCAGATGCGCGATCCTGGAAGCGGCCAGCTCAAGCGCCAGCGGCATGCCGTCGAGGCGGAGACAGATGCGTGCGACCGGCAGGGCAGTCGCAGAGTCGAGCCGGAACGCTGGCGATGCGTTTCCCGCCCGCTCGAGAAACAGCTGGACAGAGTCCAGGCGGGCCAGTCGTGCCGGGTCGGCGGGAAGCCGCAGGTCCGGCAACTCAAGGGACGGGACCCGCCAGACCACCTCGCCCGGCAGGCGCAGAGGCTCGCGGCTGGTGGCCAGCACAGCCACGCCGGCACAGCGCTCAAGCAACGCCATGGCGAATTCTGCACAGGCCCCGAGCAGATGCTCGCAGTTGTCGAGCAGCACTACCATTCCCCGGCCGGCAAGCTGCTTCACAACGGCCGCCGTGGTGGGCCGGGCGCCGGTCAGCGCCAGGCCAAGAGATGCCGCGGCAGCCGCCGGTATCAGCCGCCCGTCCCGGACCCCCGACAGGTCAACGAGCCACACGCCGTCGGGGACCGTGCCGGCGTTCGCCAGCCGCCGCGCGACCTCGATCGCCAGCCGGGTCTTGCCGGCGCCGCCGGGCCCGCTCAATGTCAGCAGCCGTGTGCGGCCGGCGAGGGCGAGCAACTCGGCGATCTCCCGCCGGCGCCCGATGAAGCTAGTCACCGCAGCCGGGAGATTGCAGACCACTGCCGGGCCAGCAGAACTCTGCCCAGACAGAATCCGCCGGTAAAGACTCCGCGTCGCCGCCTCCGGAGCCGCCGCATACTCCTCCTCCAGCACCCGGCACAGGCGCTCGTAGACGTCGAGCGCATCCCACCGGCGCCCGGCCCGGTCCAGCGCCTCCATGAGCACCCGGTGCAGCGGTTCATCGTGCGGGCGGTCTGCGACCAAAGGCTCAAGCAGAGCGACCGCCTCTTCCGGGCTTCGGCGTTCCAGCAGGGCACGGGCCAGCCCAGCCGCCAGCGCCTCATGCAAAGCCGCCAGCCGTTCACGATGAGGTGCCGCCCAATCGGCGTAGCGGTCCTCCGGCAAAAGCTCACCGGCGTAGAGCTTCAGGGCCGCCCCATAATCCTCCACAGCACCCGAACGCAGCGCTCGCTGCGCCGCCGCCGCGAACACGTCCGCATCGACGATGAGGTCACCGTCGGGCCACAAGATCACCATGTCGTCCCGCAGACACAGCGCGTCAGCTGAAGGCGAACCATCCGATGCCAGCGCCCGCCGCGCCGCATGCAGAACCTGGTGCAGATTGTTCGCCGCAGCGGCAGGGTCCAGCCCGGGCCACAGCACCCCGGCAAGCACATCACGGTGAGCCCGGTGGCCGCCGACAAGAGCCAGCAGCTTAACCAGCGTCTTGGACTTGCGCAGCCGCCACGAGCCAGGAACCGCGCAGCTTCCGACACAAACACTGAAGCCGCCCAGCAGCGCCACATGCAGCGTGCCGGAAGCGGCCGCCACATCCACACTGCGTTCGCCTGTCATACGTGGAGTCTCCGCCCGCAAGGTCGCGCTTGCCAATTCTGCGTACCCGTGGCAGCGGCGCGCCCAGATCGCCCGCACCCACGCATGACTGAGGGAGCCTGTCACGCCGAGGGCTTGTTCCGGGGATACACACCAGAAGCGCGTAAAGCAGACT
>JBKQQQ010000435.1:0-8601 GCA_052144275.1 Streptosporangiaceae bacterium | reverse complement strand
TTATGCGGCTTGAACAGGTGAGCCGAGCCGATAAGGCTGGCCGCAAGCCCGCACACCACGATCAACACGACGACCAGCCCCACGATCCCCTTCCTCACGGCCCCCCTGGGCAAGGAGGCCTCAGTCTGGTTGCCAGAAGTCTTCGCTGGGGTCACGGGCTCCGGAACAGCAGCGCTATCAGGCACATCCGCCATCGGGTCTCCCTCGTCGGAGTTGCTCGCTCGGCCTTATGGCACGAGTCCAACTCGCTAGCGGGTGATCTCGCCTCACCCGGAAAGGGTGCGCTGTCCCGCTGGCCGAGAAGAGTTTCAGCCGCCCGGGGGACCGGCAGTGACGGGCCGCGTGAACGTGTCACGCTGGCGCCGGTGCCGGGATCCGGGATGCCGGGCGACTGGGTTCCCCGTCGCACCCAGCCCCGGACGACGCGGCAGGATCCGGACGGGGCTGCCTGCTGCCGGTCAGAGCAGGCCGAGCAGGCGGGCCCGCTCGACCGTCTCCGCGCGCGAGGTGACCCCCAGTTTGGCGTAGATGCTCTTCAGGTGCGTCTTGACCGTGTTCACCGACATCAGGCACTCGCGTGCGATCTCGGCGTAGGTCAGGCGGGAGGGCAAGAACCGCAGCACCGACAGCTCGCGGTCGGTCAGGACCGCCGTGGATTGGCGGGGTGTGCCGCGGCGCCGGGGAGGGGAACCCAGCGCGACCGACAGACTGGTCCCGGGCTCGGTCCCGAGCGATTCCGCGGCCGCCCGGGCCAGGCGAGCCACCGCCGGGCCCTCCTCGAGAAAGACCCGGACCAGGGTCTCCGGGGCCGCGAGCCCGACCGCCAGCCTCACGTGCCCCCCGGCATCAGCACCGGCCTCGATAGCGGCGCGCGCCAGGAGCAGCTCACCGGCCAGCCGATCACGCATCGTGCCGGGGCTCGCCCGCCCGAGCCGGGACCGCACCGCATCGAGGCGGCCGCGGGCCAGGTCCAGACGGGCCCGCAGCAGCGTGTGCGCCGGGCTGCCATCGGGAAGCGCGGCGATCAGTTCCTCAGCCTGACGTGCCTGGCCCGCCTGCAGGTGCCAGCGGGCGGCAGCCGCATCGACCAGGTGCTGCAAGGCCGACTGCGGAAGATGCGCGATGAGCTTGCCGGCCTCGCGCAAAGTGGCGAACGCGTCGTCGAAATCGTCCAGCGCGGCGGCGACCCGTGCCTTCTCCAGCCGGAGCAGGACCTGGTAGACGCGGGCGGGCGGGTTGGCCTGAAGGATCTGGTCCAGGCGCCGGAGCGCCGCGGTCGCGTCCGCGAGCTCGTTGCGGTCGATCAGAACTCCCGCCAGCGCAAGATGGGCTTCAGCCGCGCCGCCGTGGATGTCGAGGCCGAACGCGCGAGCAGCCTGCAGAGCAGCCGTCGCCTGACGTTCGGCTTCCGAGAGCCTGCCGTGCCGCAACGCGATCCGCGCGGCCAGCGCCGGCGCGTACAGAAGCGCCGCGATCTCATCACCTGGGCTGCCGGCATGGAGAACTGAGTCGGCCTGATCGGGCTTATCGACCAGCAGGTAGCCGCGGACCAGGTTCATGCGTACGCGTCCGCCGATGGGCCCGAGGTCCAGACCCGCCTCGACCGCCTCCACTGCCCGGCGGCCCGCGTCGATCTCATCGCCCGCCGCCGCGGTAATCGAGAACATGAGAAGCCGGAGCGTGTCGAGGATCGCGACGTCCTCTGCCCGTGCCTCAGGCTCATCACCGATCCGCGCCCGTGCGCGCTGGACCCAGGCGTAGGCCTCAGCCAGCTGACCGGACATTCCCAGCACCAGGGTGTAGGTGAGCATCCGGAAGGCTGATTCGGTCACCAGCTCGCGCGGGAACAAGTTGACGAATGCCACGACGCCCGGAATATCGCCCAGATCATACCGGCCGTACGCCGCCTCGAACACGATCGAGAACGCCCGGTCGGTGTCACCGGCGGCCAGCAGGCAGCGGACCGCGCCGGCGTCCTCGCCCCGCGCCTGCAGGATCCCGGCGGCCAGGCGATTCAGGCCTTGCACCTCTTCCGGTCGGTGCGTCTGGAGCTCGGAGCGCAGCATCTCGGCCAGCAGCGGATGATACCGCCAGGTGTCCCGGCCCGGACCGGTCGCCATCACGAACTGCAGGTCGGCCTCCATCCGCCGGAGCACCTCGGCGCTGTCGCTGCGCCCCGACAACGCGTCGCACAGCTCCGCGTCCAGCACGTCGGCGACCGACGTCCGCAACAAGAACTCCGACACCTCCTTGGGGACGCGGTGGAGCAGCTCCTCGGCGAGCAGATCCGCCACCACCGGGGTCCGCCCCGAGAACTCGGCCACCGCGGCCGAGACGTCGGCGCGGTCGTTGAGCCCGGCAGCGGCCAGGCGCAGGCCGCCCGCCCAGCCCTCGGTGCGGCGCCAGAGCCTCTCGACGTCACTGGCGGTGAGGCGGTGCTCGCCGAGCGCGGTGAACAGCGCGGCGGTCTCGGGCAGCGTCAGCGCCAGGTCGCGCTGGCGGACCTCGGCGAGCCAGCCCCGGGCCCGCCACCGGCTGACCGGCAAGTGCGGGTCGACCCGGCTGGTCAGCAGCATCCTCGAGCGTCCGGGCAGGTGCTCGACGACGAAGCCGAGATCCTCGGCGATCTGCGGGCTGCGCAGGTGATGCACGTCGTCGAGCACGATGACCAGCGGATCGGTGACGGCCGACCACGCGGCCAGCAGCCGGCCCAGAAACTCCGGCGGCAGACGATGCACATCAGCTGCCGCCGCCGCGGCCTGGGCGAAGGCACCCGGGACCGCGCGCTCCAGGGCCAGGACGAACGCGAGCCAGAAACGCTCCGGCCGGTCATCGCCGACGTCGAGCGTCACCCATTCCCGGGCGACCGGGTCCAGGGTGCCGAACCAATGCGCGACGGCCACGGTCTTCCCGGTGGCCGGACCGCCGGTCACCAGCGCCACCCGCCAGTCCGGCTGAGCCAGGACCTCGCCCAGGCGCGGACGGACAATCGCCCGGACCGGGACGGCTGGGCACCCGAACTTCGAGAGCGGAACCGGAAGCGGGCCGCCCCCGGAAACGACACCCGCGCGCACACCCCCCATTCTCACAAGGCAATCACGGCGGGCTCCGGGTTGCCAGGGCCGAAAGTCCCATCCGGCGTCTTACCCGACCTCCGGATCCCGGTCATTACTGCCGGAGCGGGGCCCGGCCGGCGCACCCGGTTCGCTGCAGGGGTGATGAGGTCTGGAAGATGACCGGAGGGCACCTACGTGATCACCGTTCGCGGTATCGCGGGTCGCTCGGTGCGGGCAGCATTCGACGACGTGGCGGTGAGCGCGGTGGGCGATACGACGGTGCTGCGGCGCGCCGGAACCCCTCATGTGCGGCGTCGGTGCCTGCCAGGTCCATCGCTGATGCCCCGGGAAGGCGGTGGCCCTGATGATGCTCATGCCGGAACGTGCCAGGGGGGATGACTGGCCTAGCCGGAGCTCTTCGAAGCGCGACGTAGCTCTTTACGCCGGTGGAATTCCTTGCGGGCTGCGGCGGCCGGCCAGGGCCGATCGCGCGGGTCTCGCTCCCGCAGGTTCGGCGGCATGAGCGTCACGAGCGGGCGGGCCGCGTCACAGCCGTTCACTCAGCGGCGGGATTTCTGGGTACTCATGGGATACGCGGTTGCCCTGGGGGTGTTCGGCGCGTTCACCGGCCTAGTGTTCATAGGAGTGATCAAGGCCGGGGCAAGTGGTACGCCGATTCCCATCCCGGGCCGGTCAGCACACAGGCTGCGCCGCACCGCGGGAGCGGTACAGGCATGGAAATTAGCGAACGACCCGAGAACCGTCGCGGGACCTGTCTGGCATGCGGTTGGCGTTCAGCGCAGTGGTTCGTGCGTAACCCTCGGCGTGGGAGACCCGCCGCTCATGGCCACCCGAACCGGCAGATCTGCGCGCAGGCGATGGCGCATTCGACCGCGCTGACCGCAATTCATACTCGGCAGGGAGAGTGTGGGTGGATCTCGCAGCGCACGGCCAGCGAATCCGCTCACTCTTTGTTGTCCAGGGCCATGGCATCGATGTCGACCGTCGCTGGACAGATCCTGATGGCCGTCCACAGTCAAGGCATGCTCACCGCGGGCATTGGTCGATTACGCCGGCTCCGGTGTCGCTGCTCATGAATCAGACCCTATGCGCCCCGGCGCAGCATGCCGCCCAGCCGGGCTACCCGCCTCCGATGGCGATCAGCCACACCGTTCAGGTCCAAGACATCACACCAAATGTATACAAGTGACAATTTTGTAAACAGAATTGCAGGGTAGGCCGGGTGGCCTGCTGGCGTGGTCCGCGCCGTGACCGTGCTGAGCCTGGCTGCGCGGCACAGAAATGGTTTGGCTGTTGGCGGCCGGGCACGCGTACCTTGGACCGGTGCCTAACCCCGATCCTCGGTCGGCGCGGCCGTTCTCGCCGACATCCGCGCAGCGGACGCCGGTGGCAGAACGCCGGTCAGCGTCCGGGCTCGTCCTGCCCGGGATCAGCTCGACAGCATGGATGCTCGGCCTGTCGCCGGTCCCGGCGCCGAACACGTGGCTGGACAAGCTGGCCCGCGTCTACCTGGTAGCACGAGACTACCTAACCTCGTTCGAGGCGGCGCGGGGACGAGCGTTCGACCGCGACCAGTGGATCAGCGTGCTGCTCGCGAAGTACCCGGCCGAGGAGTACCTGTGCGAGCTGGCTGCCCTAAATCACGCCTCGAACTACGAGGAGCTGACCGCCGCGTACCTGGAGCGGTACCTGGATGCCGTAGCTGATGACGTGGCCGAGGCGATCCGGCGCGCCATGGCGGGCGGCAGCGACGGGCAGCGCCGCTGGTTCCTTGCCCGCCAGGTCGTGCTGCGCGCGATCAGGCTGGTCCTGGTGCCGCCCGTTCCCGCTGTCGGCCCTGGCCCGGCGCTGGCCGCCGACCTGGACGGCATCAGCCGCGAGAGCGCCGCCGTGCTGCTGGTCCACCTGGCCGCCGACTCGCTGACCCAGGAGCGCCGCGATGACGAGCCGCGGTTCTGCGGGACCTCGGAGTCGCTTGCGATGGAGATGATCGCGAACAACTTGTTCAACGACCGCGACGACAACGGGGATCTCCTCGGCCGGTACCGCCTGCTGTGGAAGGGCTACGGCAGCCGCCTGACAAAGTTCCCCCCGCGCCGCCTGCCGGCGGACATGCTACATGAGGCGACCGGGATCAGCTTCGACGAGCTGACCACCCTTGCCTTCGCGTACTGGGCGCACATCCGGTCCTGCGGCCCCGGGGACCAGGTCAGGCTCAACGCGATGATCATGCCGCAGATCGCCATCGGCCAGGCGACGATCGGCGCGTTCCTGGACCTGTTCTCCTCCGCCCCGGCCAGCCTCGCCGCCGCGCTGCGCGGCTGCCCCAGGCCGTGGCAGATGCTGCCGATCCAGGACCGGCCGCTGCTGCGCCTCGGCGACGACGTCGTGGTGCTCGACGAGCGGTACCTGGTCGAACGGGTAACGCGCGGGCTGTACTGGCTGGTCCACGACTACGAGGCGACTACGTACGGCGAGAAGGCGCGCAACAAGTGGTCCCAGTCCTACAGCGAGATGATCGAGCAGCGCGTGGAAGACCAGGTGCGCGAGATGGCACCGCAGCTGCTCGGGAGCCAGAGCGCGTTTTTCACCGAGGAGGACCTGCAGGCCGCCTTTCCCGGCGTCAAGAACATCGACGCCGGGGCGGACTTCGGCAGCGAGGTGGTCCTGGCCGAGGTCGTCGCGGGCACCGTGAAACTCGCCACCCGCGAGCAGGCCGACATCGCCTCCTTCCGCGAGGACGCGGACCGGCTCGTCCTCGGCAAGGCACGCCAGCTGTACACCACGGCCTCCAACCTGCTGCGCAACCCCCAGCCCGCGAACTCCCCCCTCCCGGCCCCCGCCAAGCGGATCCTGCCAATCGTGATGGAGGGCGGTCAGTTCCCGGTCAACCCGCTCACCCTGTACTACGTCCGCGAGACGCTGACCGCCAGGGGGCTCCTCCCGGGCGGCCCGATCGAGCTCCTGATCATCCTCGACCTGGAGGAACTGGAGGGCTGCCAGGCTCTCGGCCAGCGCCGCGGGATGACGCTGCCGCAGCTGCTCGATGCCTGGAGACAGTCAGATTACGGTGGCGTCGCGTTCCGCAACTACCTCGCGTACGAGTACGGCGGCCAGGAAATCGGCCGTCCCAGGGACGTGCAGTCAGCCCTCGACGAATCGCTCGTGATCATCCAGCAGCTCCTCGGAGTCGACCCTCGCGACATGTGGGTTCCCCCCGCCCGGGCCTTACCTGCCTCGACGCCAGCACGCTGGCACGTGCCTCAGGCCCGTCGGGCCGCCTGAGCGGGAAGGCCGTCAATCCCGTTCGCGGTTGGCCTACCAGGTTGCACACTGGAGGGGTGGCGGTGCTCATCGATACTCGCGTGTCACTGCGCTCTCCGCTGGAGCTGACTGGCCTGGTCAGCGCTATCGTCGCGGCGTCCCCGAACGACGAAACGGACTGGCTGGAGTGGAAGTCCGGCATGGACCTGGGGCAGAAGGACAGCCACGTCACGATCGCGTGGCACATCCTGGGAATGGCCAACCGGCGGGTCGCCGATGCCCTTCGCCAGGTCGGGCGGCTGCGGCTACATGGTGATCGGCGTCAGAGCTGGTCAGAGAATCTTGTGCCGTTCACAGGTGCGGGCCGACCAGGCTGGCTGGCTGTATCTGGCCGCGTGGCCCATGTCCCTGAAGTACCGGGCGAGGTCGCAGACCGGGCTGCTGCCGATCGCATCCAGGCCGGTGACGTGCAGGTCCAGGCCATCGACCGTCAGCAGGGGAGCGGGACGCACCGTCCGGGTTGCCGCAGCGGCCGCCCGGCACGCCGGCTATGCCGGTGCGGCCGGGTCATCCTCGCTGGCACCGGGTTCGGGTGGCAGCAGGATCAGGCCGGCGAGCACGATTTCCCCGGCCTGCTTGCCCGTCGCGTTCAGCCGGGCGACGCGGGCGAGGTAGCCCTCGCCGGGCAGGTTGCCGTCCTGGGCGCGCATCTGCGCCCACAGGCAGGTGATCTCACCGGCCGCCTGCTCACCCAGGCCGGTGAAATAGGCCCGGGGGCCGGCGGTCGCGGCGTAGCTGGCCGGCCGCCACCGCTGCCAGTGATGCTCGGCGATGGCCCCCGTGCTGGTTCACGCGCCTGGCTCCTTCCTTGCCATGCCTGGCCAGGATAGTGGCCCGGTTTCAGGTGGCCGGGGTACGGGCTGCGCGCCGCGTGGTCTTGACGGGCGCTGGACCGCTGCCGTTGCCGTTACCTGAGCTGGTGGCGCGGAGCTGGCCGAGTTCGTCGCGATAGGCGTCCGCCTGGCGTTCGGCGCGCTCGGCGCGGGCGCGCAGGTCGGCTCGCAGCTCATCGCGTTCGCGGGCCGCCTCGGCGCGCACCTGGTCCAGCATCTTGCCGGCGTCGGCGCGGACCCGTCCGGTTTCGGCCTGGGCGGCGCGGGCGGCGGCCTGGGCGCGGGCGGTTTCCTGCCCGGCGTGCCGGGCAGTGTCTTCGGCGGCGGCTGCCGCCTGGCGGGCCTTCTCTCGCTCCGCGTCGGCGGTGCGGACACACCGCTCGGCGCCGGCGCGGGCCTGGGCGATGGCGGCGTCCCGCTCGGCTCCGGCGGCGGCCACCTGCTGGTCAGCCTCGGCGCGGGCCTGCCGCACCGCTTCGTCCCGCTGATTCTCCGCAGCGGTGGCGCGCTGCCCGGCGGCCTGGGCGAGGGCCTGCGCGGCGGTCAGGTGCTCGCTCATCTCCTCGGCGGCGGCATCAGCCTCGGCGCGGAGCTGCTCAGCGGTCGCCGCGCGCTGCTCGGCGGCAGCGGCGCGGGCTTCGGCGGTGGCGGTGCGCTGCTCGGCGGCGGCGCGGACCGCCTCGACTTCGGCTTCGGCGGCGGTCGGGTCGGTGAGGGTGTCGATCCGGTCCCGCAGCCCGGCACCCAGCGCGGTGATCCGGTCGGCTTCGGCGCGCAGTGACTGCAGCAGCTCCGTGCCGGTCATCTTGGCCGCGGTGAGCGGGCTGCCGTCCTCGGCCGGGCTGAGGGTGGTGCCGGCCTGCTCGGCGGCCAGTCTCCGGCGTTCCCGCCACGCGCTGACCCTGGTGTGGCCGCGCCCGGCGCAGTACTCCGGCGGCCGGCCGGTCTCGCCCGCTGGGGCGGCGGGCTGCCCGCAGCCGGGGTACTTGCAGGTAGTCCGCGCTATCGTGGTGGTGCTCATCGGCCCTCCTTGTCGTGGTGGCCTATGGTCCCGGGGCCGCGATATGTATTGCGACGTAACGGAAGACGGAACGAAACGAAACGGTTTCCCGCGCGGCACACGCGGGTCATGTGACGGTGACGCGGGAGCCGGGCACGTCAGGTGTCTGCCGCGTCTGCTACCGGCGCCACTCGATCCGCATTTGCAGCCTGGGGTCGAACGGCTGCCGCATCCGGCCGGGCAGCAGGGTCACCTCGCACAGCAGCCGGACGATTTCCCGCTGGCGGGGCAGGGACAGCTCTTTCCAGACGCGGGCCGGGTCGGCTCCGGGGGCGCGCAGCTCGGGCAGCAGGTCGATCTGGGTGGC
>JBKQQQ010000434.1:0-7257 GCA_052144275.1 Streptosporangiaceae bacterium | reverse complement strand
GCGGCCTCCTCCGCGGTGACCCGCCGGCACTCGGCCACGATCGCGTCCAGGTCGCATTCCCACGGCCCCGGCAGGCCGTCCGGTTCCGGTTCCTCCTCATCGGGATCCGGCGGCTCGTCCTGGTCCGGCTGAGACTCACACCACGCCCGCCAGTCCTCCCCCGTCATCGGATCCGGGGTATGGGCCGGCTCACGGGCGGGGTCCCCGTCCCGCCCAGGTCCCGCAGGAGCCGGCCCTCGAGGCATGCACCACCACCGTTCGGGAGAATGATCTTCTATAGAACATCATAGCGAATTTGGCCTGGCCATACCAGGGAATTAACTAATATTCGAATAAATTTGCTAGAGTGATCATTGTGAAAACCGGGCCTTTGAGACGGTCGGCCCGAGCTAGACGGGGAGCCAGCCAGCAGGTGCCGGGCCGGGCGCGAGCATGGAGTACGGACCGCCTCATGAACACCCAGAGGGTCGCCGCACAATCCGGGCACGTCATATCAGGTCCGGCACTAACCGGCACCGGCCAGCTGACGGAGCAGCGGACTGTTAGAGCTTTGGCCCGAGAAGACGCGACTGTGGCGGCGGCGCGGTCACCCGGCGGCGCGGTCACCCGGCGGCGCGGTCACCCTGCGGCGCGGTCACCCGGCGGCGCGGTTGGCCTTGGCCGCCGGGACCTCCGGCGAGACGTCGGCCAGGCTCAGCAGGCCCTTACCGTAGCGGGCCTCGAGTTCCCGCGGCAGGTCGCCGTAGATCCGCTGGACGAAGATGTCGTGCCGCACGTAGCCCTTGACCACGCTCGCCTGCAGCGGATCCTCGGAGAACACCGCGTCCCAGGACCGGCCGTCCCTGGCGACGGCCCACAACGACTCGTGCGAGTCGGCGACCACGGCCAGGTGATGAGCCTGGTGCGACGGGTAGAGAGCGGCATCGGTGCTCGCGTGCCGGAACGTGCGGCCGCGCGGAGCGGGGAACGGCAGGCGCCCGAAATGCAAGATCGTGAACTCCACGCCGCGGTCGCTGGCACCGGCGATGGCCCCCGCGAGGAGCGCCAGGTCGGGGGCCCGGCCCGAGAGGTAGACATGCGCACGCGCCGTGCCGAGCATCGCCCGCGCCCGGTCGGCGATGGCCGGGAGCCCGGTGTAGTGCCACACCACGCGCGGCTCCGCATTCGTATCACCGGCCGCCACCGCGGCCAGCTCGTCACGAGCCGCGCGGAGCCGGTCGGTGAATTCCTGCTCAAGCCTTTCCAGCAGGACATCCACCGGCACCGCGGCGTAACGGGCCGGGTGATCCGACGTCTGAACCACCGCACCGCGATCGGCTAGCCGCCTGAGGGTCTCATAGACCTTCGGCTGCGGTACCCCGGTCTCGTTGGATACGGCGTAACCAGTGGCCGCTCCGAGCGTGAGCAGGCCGACGTAGGTCCGGGATTCGTACACGGAGAACCCGAGCATCACCAGCCGGTCGACCACGGAGCTGACAGGCTTCGCCACTGTGCTTCCCTTGCTCTGCTCACGTCAGCGGACCAGACCGCCCGCCAATCCTATCAACTACCCTGGTAATAAGGGTATCCTACGCCGCGCTACGTCGCCGACCTGTGAACGCTGTGTAAACCTGCGCATGCGCTGGAGGAGGCCGACGGCGCCGTCATCGGCCTGACGGCGTGGAACTGAGGTAGTACTGGCCTTACTGCTCGAGAGCGCGCCCGGGAGTACCGGAGTGGAGTACCGGAGTGGAGTACCGGAGTGGAGTACCGGAGGAGAAAGTACCATACCTACTATAGTAGGGATTCTGGTGCCGCAGATGACGATACGTCCGGAAGACGAGGCTCGATGACCCTGCCAGGGGTAACACCGTTCCCGCCCGAGTTCGCCACGCGCTACCGGAAGCGCGGCTACTGGGCTGACCGTCCGCTCATCGCGCATTTCCTTGACGCCTTCGACCAGTTCGCCGAGCGCGTCGCCGTCATCGACGACACCGGTTCCTACACCTACGCGGAGCTGGCCGATGCCTCGCAGCGGGTCGCGCTGAACCTGCTCGACCTCGGCCTGCAGCCAGGCGACCGGGTCGTGCTGCAGCTGCCGAACACCCGGTTCTTCGCCTCGCTCTACTTCGGCCTGCAGCGGATCGGCGCGATCCCGATCATGGCCCTGCCCTCGCACAGGTACCGCGAGCTGCGCCAGTTCGTCGGCCTGTCCGGCGCGGTGGCGGCCGCCGCTCCGGCCACGGCCGGAGAAACGGACTTCGCCGAGCTGCACCGCCGGGTCAGCGCGGAGCATCCGGGGCTGCGGCTCTCGATCCTGCAGGGCGGCGGGGCGGGCAGTGCGGCTGGCCGCGGGGCGGGCAGTGCGGCTGGCCGCGGGGCGGGCGGTACGGCTGGCCGCGGGGCGGGCGGTACGCCTGGCCGGATCGGGCTCGAGGAGCTGCACGAGCGCCGCCCGGCCCGCCATTCGGCCGCCGACCTGCCCCGGATCGCCGCCGGGATCGACCCGTGCGATCCGGCGGTCTTCCAGCTGTCCGGCGGCACTACGGGCATACCGAAGCTCATCCCGCGGACGCATAACGACTATGCCTTCAACTCCAGGCTCGCGGTCTCGGTCTGTGACGTGCGGGCCGGCGACGTGCTCCTCGACGCGCTGCCGATCGCGCACAACCTGCCGCTCGCCTGCCCCGGCCTGCAGGGCTTCCTGCTGAGCGGCGCGACCGTGTACCTGTCCCGGTCGAGGCGGGGCCCAGATGTGTTCGCGGTCATCGACCGGCACCGGGTCACCCACATGCACGTGGTCCCTGCCCTGCTGATCCAGTGGATCAACCACCCGGCGGCGGGCGACTTCGACCTCGGATCCGTGCGTGTCGTGCAGAGCGGCGGGCAGCGCCTGCAGCCGGAGACCCGGCTCCGGGCCGAACGGGTGTTCCGCAACGTGACCGTGCAGGAGAACTTCGGCATGGCCGAGGGCCTGCTGATGTTCGTCCGGCTGGACGACCCGCCGGAGGTGCGGCTGGAAACGGTCGGCCGGCCGATCTGCCCGGACGACGAGGTCCGGCTGGTCGACGAGGACGGCGCCGACGTGCCGGACGGCGAGATCGGCGAGCTGTGGGCGCGCGGGCCGTACACGCTGCGGGGCTACTACAACGCGCCCGAGCACAACCAGCGCTCGTTCTCCCCGGACGGCTTCTACCGCTCCGGCGACCTGATGTGGCGCCATCCGACCGGCAACTACGTGGTGGCCGGGCGGACCAAGGACCTGATCAACCGGGGCGGTGAGAAGATCTCGGCGGAGGAGGTCGAGAACCTGATCCTCGGTCATCCGGCCGTGCTGAACGTGGCGTGCGTCCCGGTCCCCGACCCCGTGCTCGGCGAGCGGATGTGCGCCTGCGTCATGCTGCGGCCCGGCCGCCGGCTGACCTTGCCGGAGCTGACCGAGTTCCTGCTGGCCGAGGAGATGGCCAAGCACAAGCTGCCCGAGCAGCTGGCCACCCTTGACACGCTGCCGCTGTCCCCGGTCGGCAAGGTGGCCAAGAAACGGCTGGCGGAGATGCTGGCCGACGGGACGGTGGTGGCGGAACGGCGCGGCTCGCCCGAGGGCGCCGGCCGAGCCGACCGATGAGCGGCGCGGGAGGCGCCAGTGAACCTGGAGGGCCGATGAGACGGGTGGACGTGCACGCGTATCCGGGCACCGCGGAGTGGATCGCGTCGCAGGGGCCTTACGTGGAGCCGCTCGGGCGCTACTGGAAGAAACAGTGGACGGCGAAGACCGAAGCAGAGGTCGTCGCCGACTTCCAGGCCCACGGCATCGAGGCGCTCCTGGTCGCGTTCGACATCGAGTCGGTGACCGGCGCGCCGCCCTGCACGAGTTCCTACGTCGCCGGCCTGCGCGACCGCCATCCGCGCACGTTCATCCAGGCGTGGGGGACGGTCGACCCGCTCCGCGGCGAGCAGGCCATCCGCGATGCGGAGCACGCCGTGACGCAGGACCGCGTGCTCGGGTTTCACTTTCACCCGATCATAGGCCGCTACTCGGTCGACGACCCGGCGCTCGCGCCGTTGTTCGAGGCCATCAACGGCCTGGGCGTTCCGGTGCTGATCGACGTCGGTACCACCGGGATGGGCGCCGGCATGCCCGGCGGAAACGGAACGCAGATCAGGCAGGCGCACCCGCTGGCGGTCGACCAGCTGGCGGCCACCTTCCCCGAATTGACCATCATCGCCGCCCATCCCGGCTGGCCCTGGGTGGACGACATGACCGCGGTCGCGCTGCACAAGGGGAACGTCTACTGGGAGCTTTCCGGCTGGGCGCCGAAGCACTTCCCGCCGGGCCTGCGCACCGACATCCGCGGGCGGCTGCAGGACAAGATCATGTTCGGATCCGATTACCCGAGCCTGCCGCTGAGCCGGCTGCTGCGGGAGTGGGACGAGCTCGGCTTCAGCGAGGAGGTCATGCACAAGGTGTTCCACGCGAACGCCGAGCGGGTGCTCGGGCTGCCGCTGGCCGGGCAGGAACCATGACCGGGCGCCCGGTGGCGCTCGTCACGGGCGCCAGCCGCGGGATCGGCCGGGCGGCCGTACTCGCGCTCGCCGACCAGGGCTACGACGTGGTGGTCAACTACTCGGCCAGCGCCACGGCGGCCGGACAGGTCGCCGCCGAGGCGCGCGACCGAGGCGCCGCGGCCATGGACGCCCAGGCTGACGTCGCCGACGAGGCGGCCGTGCTGCGCATGGTGGCGGCCGCGCGGGATGAGTTCGGCAGGCTCGACGCGCTGGTCAATAACGCCGGCGTCACCATCGACGTGCCGCCGGCCGACCTGGACGCGCTCGACATGGCGGACTGGGACCGGGTGTTCGCCGTCAACGTCCGCGGCATGTTCCAGGTCACCAGGGCCTGCGTGCCGCTGCTGCGCGCCGCGCCGCATCCGGCCATCGTGAACAGCGCCAGCATCGTCGGGCTGCGCCCTGGTCCGCAGCCGTACCCCTACGCCGCGTCCAAGGCCGCGGTGGTCAGCCTGACCAGGACGCTGGCCGGGGCGCTCGGCCCGGAGATACGGGTGAACGCGGTCGCCCCGGGCTGGATGGAGGGTGAGTGGATGCGAGCGCGGCTGGGCGAGAACTACGACCGGCTCATGCAGCGCCGGGCCCGGATGACGCCGCTCGGCCGCTGCGTGACGGCGGCGGACGTGGCCGCCACGATCGTCTCGCTGGTGACCTCGAATCCGTTCGTGACCGGGGAGGTGGTGGTCGTCGACGGCGGGTACAGCGCGACGACCTGACCCGGGGCTTACTGGCCGGTCCGTTCGGCCGAAAAAAATCGCCGTAACCTGACCCGGTCCGTCCGGGAGGGACTGCTCGGGGACCTTCGGCCCTAGGCCGCGGGGCTGGCCGCCCGCGAGGCTTGCCTGCCGGGTCCCGGCTCCCGGCCGGGCGGAGGAGGTACCGATGTCAGTGGCTGAGCAATCCCGTGCGCCCGGAGCGCGGGCCGGCGTCCCGGACGGCCGTGGCCGGCCGGCGGTCATCCAGGGCGGCATGGGCGTCGGGGTGTCCAGCTGGCAGCTGGCCCGCGCCGTGGCCCGGACCGGCCAGCTCGGGGTGGTCTCCGGTGTCGCGCTCGACGCGACCCTCGCGCGGCGCCTGCAGCTCGGCGACCCCGGCGGGCACCTGCGCCGGGCCCTGGCGCACTTCCCCGGGCGCGCCGCGGCGGAGCGGATCGTGGCCCGGTATTTCGTTCCGGGCGGGATCGGCCCGGAACGGCCGTTCCGGCCGGTCCCCCGCCTCGGCCTGCGCCCCAGCGCGGCCCGGACCGAACTGATCGCGGCGGCCAATTTCGCCGAGGTGTTCCTGGCCCGGGAAGGGCACGACGGGATGGTGGGCATCAACTACCTGGAGAAGATCCAGCTGGCCACGCCCGCCGCGATCTACGGGGCGATGCTCGGCGGCGTGGATTACGTCCTCATGGGGGCCGGCATCCCGGCCGGCATCCCCGCCCTGCTCAATGCCTTCGCCGAGAACGCGCCCACGCAGCTGCCGGTCACGGTGGCGGGCGGCACCGGGGCCCTGGCCAGCCTGGACCCGGCCAGCCTCGGCTGGGCCGGCTCCCCGCCGGGGCGCCCGGAATTCCTCGCCATCATCTCCTCGGCCGTGCTGGCCGGCTACCTGTGCCGGGCCGAGGCCTCCCGGCCGGACGGGTTCGTGCTCGAGACCCCGGTCGCCGGCGGGCACAGCGCCCCGCCGCGCGGGCGGCTGCGGCTCGACGACGCGGGCGAGCCGGTCTACGGACCGCGCGACGCCATCGACCTGGCCCAGGTCGCCTCGCACGGCCTGCCGTTCTGGCTCGCCGGAGGCTACTCGGCACCGCAGCAGGTGGCGGCGGCCCGGTCCGCGGGCGCCGCCGGGGTCCAGGCCGGCACGCCCTTCGCGCTCTGCCGCGAGTCCGGCCTGGACGCCGCGCTGAAGCGCCGGCTGCTTGAGGCGGCGGCGGCCGGCACGCTGACCGTGCGCAACAGCGCCCACGCCTCCCCGGCCGGATTCCCGTTCAAGACCGCGGAACTGGCCGGCACGCTCACCGACCCGGAGGTCTACGCGGCCAGGCCGCGGCTGTGTGATCTCGGCTACCTGCGCACCCCGTACCAGCGGGCCGACGGCAGCGTGGGGTACCGCTGCCCGGCCGAGCCCGCCGATCAGTACGCGCGGAAGGGCGGCCTCGCGCAGGACGCCCAGGACCGCCGGTGCCTGTGCAACGCGCTGCTCGCCACCATCGGGCTCGGCCAGCGCCGTCCCGGCGGCTGGACCGAGCCGCCGCTGGTGACCCTCGGCCAGGACCTCCGCTGCCTCCCCGAGCTCCTGCACCGGTACGGCCACGCCTACTCGGCGGCCGACGTGGTCCGCTACCTTCTCGACCACTGAGGATCAGCCCGGCCGGGGGCCGAACGGCCCGCCCCGGCGGGACCTCGGGCCGCAGCGCCCGCTCACGCGGCACGGCAAGACTGAAGAAACGAAACAACCCGCGAATGGCGGAGGTGAATATACATGACAATTGGGAAAGAATCGGCGAACAGACGGGACCCGCGCGCCCTGCGGACGCTCAGCCCAGTCGAGTGCTTCGACCTGCTGGAACCGGGCGGCATCGGCCGCGTCGCGTTCACGTCCGCGGGCGAGATCATGATTTTGCCGGTCAACTACGCCATGACGGGAAAGAGCATCATCTTCCGCACCGCACCGGACACGCTGCTGGCCGTGTACGCCAACGCCAAGGTCAGCTTCGAAGCCGAC
>JBKQQQ010000433.1:0-10347 GCA_052144275.1 Streptosporangiaceae bacterium | reverse complement strand
GCCGGTCGGTCCAGGTGCTGTGCCGCAACTGAATCCCCGCCCAGCCCGGTCCCGGCCTACCGATTGCAGCAGCGGCCGGAGGCGGTTGACCTCGGCCCGGGTGGTGGCCACATAACCGCCCACGCGCCGCAAGGCGGCGGCCGAGGCGTAGAACATGCGCTCGCGCCGCTTGGCGACCGCGCCCGCGACGCTGCCCTCGTGATAGCAGTGCCCGGCGACCGCGGCAGGGACCTCCAGGGTGAGCAGGCAGCCGCCTTCCCGCAGCCGAAGCCCGCTGCTGAACAGCAGGTCCGCGAACGCCGCGTTCCGCCCGTCATTCCGGCCCCGCCACGACGGGTCCGGCTGCCAGGACATGCCATAGCCGAGCAGGCCAGTGTTTGTGTCTGCACTCGCGGTGTCCGGTGGGCTAGGCGTCTCGTGTGTCTGATGCGTCGTTGACTGTCGAAGCGTCGCGGTGCCAACGGCATCGGTGTCTCGTTGCCTGCTGAAGATGGAGGGCGAGTGTGATGGATATCACTGACCTGCAGCCCGGCGCGTATCGAGCGGCAACCCTTAAGCCTGGGCAGTGGCTGGGTACGGAGAGTGAATCACGCGATGGCGGCTATCGGGGCAGGCGGTGCCGGATATTCGCGGGCCACCGCTATACCTCTCATGGCTAGCATCGCAAACAGATTGCCCAGTTCCGGGCGTTCCCCTGCGTGGACGGCAGCCCACTCAGACCCCTCCGCCGTCGCCGGGCTGGAAGCGCACTAGCGGCGCTAGTACGCCAGCCGAAGCTGGTCAAGGAGATTGGGCTCTGGCGATGTTCCAGAGAGAAATGGTGTCGTTGTCACTGGTGATCAGTGTCTTGCCGTCAGGGCTGAACGCGACCAGGCCAGAGCCGTTCAGGGTGCCGGTGATGTCCTTGCGGGCGACGTTCCACAGGTAGGTGCTGTCGCTGTTGCCGTCGGCGACGGCCAGTGTGTTGCCGTCAGGGCTGAACGCGATGCAAGAAACGCCTGGCTGGACGTTATCGCCGCCAGGGTCGGGCAGGGTGGTGATGACCTGCCGGTCGGCGACGTTCCACACGTAGGTGGTGTCATCGCCGTCGCCGGCCGCCAGTGTCGTGCCGTCAGGGCTGAACGCGACCGAGTTAATGCCGTCGCTAGACGGGTCGGTCAGGGTGGCGATGGCGTCGTGGCCGGCGATGCTCCACAGGTAGATGATGCCGTCTTGGCCGCCACCGGCCAGCGTCGTGCCGTCAGGGCTGAACGCGACCGAGTTAATGTATGCCGTTGGGTCGGTCAGGTGGGCGATGACCTGCCGGTCGGCGACGTTCCACACGTAGACGGTGTCGCCGTCGACGGTGGCCAGCGTGGTGCCGTCGTTGCTGTAATCGACGAGAGAGAGGCCGAGCCCCGCATCCAAGGTGCCGGTCGGTGGTTCGGTCAGGGTGGCGATGATGTGCTGGTCCGCGATGTTCCACAGGTAGATGCTGCCGTCCTGGTCGCCAGCGGCCAGCGTCCGGCGATCAGGGCTGAAGGCGACCGAGACGACAGCGGGGTCGTCGGTAACGGGCACGCTGTCGTTGTCGGGGTCAGGCAGTACTGCGAGGTTGTTTCCGTTGGCGGTGTTCCACAGGTAGGTGCTGTCGCTCATGTTGTCGGCGGTGGCCAGTGTCGTGCCGGAAGGGCTGAAGGCGGCCGAGGTAATAGTGCTGCCATCAGGCTCGGTCACGGTGGCGATGAGTCCTTTGGGACCGGTACTGCTGCTGGTGGTGACGTGCCCGGAGCTGCTGTAAGGCTCCGAGAACCAGTGAATGCCGATGACCCCGATAACTACCGTCATGACTACCGCTATGACGAGCAGGACACCTGCAGCAGCAACTCTGCCGACGGGAATCGGCCATGCCCTGGCATCGCCCGGGATATGAACGTCTGCTGGGATCGCGGCCAGCCCGTCCAGGAGCTGCAGCAGGTCTTCGACCCGGGCCAGCCACACCGAATCCCGGAACCAGCCATCGGCGCTGTTGTAACGACCGGATATCACGCCCACGACCTGGTCATCGGCCACCCGCCGCACCGGCGCGCCGCTCATCCCCGCCACGACGGCCTTGGCGTCTATGACCGCCAGCCGGACCTGGCCGCCCTCGCGCATCGCCGGGCCTGACCAGGTGCCGGCCGCGGGGGCATACCGGTAGTCGTAGCCGGGATCATCCAGCCTGGCCACGCCCAGCACCCGCACCCTGGCACCGGATGCCATCCTGTCGCTGAGACGGAACCCCGCGATGCTGGCCGCGAACGGCCGCGCCACCCGCAGGACAGCCAGGTCGTGCAGGCTATCCACCTGTACCACCCGCGCGGGCTGGACGGGTGAACCCGGCCCCAGCCCGTCCACGTCAACCCTGGCACCAGCCTCGCCGGCACCCAGGCCGTCAAGCACGTGCCACGCGGTGACGATCAGCCCCGCAGTCACCTGGAAACAGGTACCCGCCGGGACGCCGTCCCCGGCCAGCACCCTGCCTAGGTAGCCCGGGACGCGCGTGCCGTCCGCCTGCATCTACCCGGCCTCGCCCTCAGTCCCCGCGGTCTCCCGCTCCGCTGCCTCATACACAAGCTTCACCCGCAGATTCGCGCTCGCAGACGCTGCGGCCAAGACCACATTCCCGTTCGCTGTGAACCCCAGGTCGAACTCCACCTCAACCGTCGCCGGCCGCGCCGCAGGCGACGCCGGAAGCCGCCCGATCACGTCGGCGGCCGACTCTGCCACCGCCGCTATCGTGGCCTTCGCTCGCTCGAAAGCCCCAGCGACCTTATCCGCGGCGCTGTCCACCGCAGAGGTGGGCTCCGTTCCGGCAACCGCGATCGTCTCCGCCAGCACCTCGACGTCACCGATCCGCATCGGCACAACCCTGCTCGCCATCGCCGCTCCTCCGCCCGGCCAAGCCCGGGCGTCCGCGCGGGCCGCGTGACCCGCCGCAGG
This sequence comes from Streptosporangiaceae bacterium, assembly GCA_052144275.1. Lineage (GTDB taxonomy): Bacteria > Actinomycetota > Actinomycetes > Streptosporangiales > Streptosporangiaceae > Palsa-504. The sequence goes on along the minus strand of JBKQQQ010000433.1, from coordinate 7,386 downwards.
CACCTCGGCCAGGCCAGGTGCCCCCACGCCAGCGCCCTCCGCGCGGTAATGCCTGCCACGGCCCAGACCAGCCTCAGCGCCGCGCTGCCCAGCCGGCCACCAATCAGCGTTCGACGGGAGAGCTAATAGCCTCATAGCTCGCAAGTCTGCCCGATCTCACCCACCAAGGACACCGCTCCCGGAAATTCCGGCGCTGCAGATCGGCCCGCTCGGGTCTGCCAAGTTTTTTACAGTCCCCCTGGCTGGCGAGGTCATAGCGGCGAGGTACGGGGTTCCCTTCAATGGCGCGGGTGACCCGCGGGTTGTGTTCAGCGGCGGCTGGTGGTGCGGCTGGTGCGGGCGGAGTCCAGGTCGCTGACGCCGGCCGGGGTGCGGGTTGCGCGCAGCCGCATGATTTCCTGGTGCTGGGCGGCCAGCCGCGACAGCGCGAGCTGCTGGAACTCCAGCAGCTCAGCGGTGGACGACTGCGCGGTGTCCAGGCGCTGCTGGAGGCGGTCGTTGCGGGCTTTGAGCGCGGCGATCTGCGCATCACGCGGATCGATGTGCTGCCCGCCATCTGCAGCTTGCGCGATCTGCTGCTCGAACTGCTGCTTCAGGTCCGGATAGCTGCGGTAGAGGGTGGCGCGGGACACGCCGGCCTGGCGGGCCAGGGTGGTGATGTCGCAGTGGCCGCCGGGCGGGATACTACCGGCCAGCAGGGCGGCGCCCGCGGCACGGATGCGCTGCTCGATCTCGCGGCGCTGGGCGTCGGGGACGCGCACGGCTACCGTCCTTCCGGGGCGGCGGCGTCGATGGCGTCGACGACACGCTGGGCCCTGTCGAGTTCGGCTTGCAGCCGGGTGTGCTCGGTTTTGCGGGTCCGGCCGAGCATGCCCAGGAACACCGTGTTGGCGGTGACCGTTTCGGCCCACACGTCGCGATGGCAGGGGTGGTGGGTGGCCTGGGGACAGCGCGTGGAGTCACACATGCCGATCAGCGGGGCGCCGGCGTCGGGAGTGCCAGCCAGCCGCAGGCACAGCGCCTGGGACGGATTGGTGAACCAGCAGTAATTGGCTGCCCCCAGGTGCAGCACCCCGGCGCGTTTGGACAGCAGGTTCAGCAGGTGCTGGTCGGTGGCGGCCACGCTGGGTGCGGTGGCGGCGTAGGCGGCCAGGTCTCCGTCGACGTGGGCGAAGAACGCGGTCAGTTCGCGGGCCCCGGGCCCGGCGGGCATGATGCCGTTCTGGTAGTTGCCGAATTCCTGCCGGATCAGGTCCAGGTTCCGACCGGCTTCGGCTTCTCCTATCTCGGCCAGCAGCCTGGCCTGCGCTCCTCCCGGCCGGGCACTGTAGCCCTCCGCTGTGCAGGCGCTGACATGTTTGAGGTGGATCTTGGCGGCGAGCAGGCCGCCGGGCCGGTAGGCCAGTTCCATGGCCAGCGTGCGGCGCAGGCGGCGCGGGTTGGCGATGCCGTCGGGAATGGGGGCCAGGCCCAGGCGCTGCCCCGGCGGGCCGTTGACCCAGGCGCGGAAGGAGTGGTACCGCTCGGGGAAGCCGAAGCGCCCGAACACCGGGGCATCAGGGCTGGTGTCATCGCACAGTTGCTCGGCGAGCGCGACCGCCTGGTCAATTTCCGGCACCACGACCCACTCATCGGCGGTGCCGCCGAGGCCCTGGCCTTTGATGAGCTTCCCTGCCAGCCGGTAGCGGGTCATGCCGGCCGAGGTGACGGTAGCGCGCCGGCATCCGGACCGCAGTTCCATCAGCTCACTGGAACGCATCCCCGTCACCGCCGAGGTGATCACCAGGCAGGATGTGCGGAGCAGGCCGGTCATGTCCTGCAGGTCCAGAGTGTCCAGCGGCAGCGTCCACGGAAGGCTGGCGGCGCCGTCCGCCGTGGTGACCTCGGCGGCGCCCCGTCCCCAGGGCTTGGCCGTGCCGACCTTGCCCAGCACGGCCACGATGGCGGGCCGCGCGTCCGCCAGGGCGTGCGGGTCGAGCCGTTTCGCGCCGGCGGCGCGGGCCAGCGCCTGGTAGCTGACGGGCAGGAGCGGGTCATCGGCGGCCCAGCCTTCGCCCAGCCGCCGGCTGATGGTGCGGACGCCGACCGATACGAGCGGCTCACTGTGATTGAGGTGATGTTGCAGCACCTTGCCGAGCTCGTCGCGGCCGGCCCGGGCGGTGCGCGGGCCGGCGCTGGCCAGGCGGGCGTCGCGGACGCTGTCGCGCAGGGCCAGCACGTGGGGTCCGAGCGCACCTGTCAGGTAGAACGCCGCAGCCAGCAGCGGCTGCAATAGCTGCTGATCCACTGACGGGGTCTTGTTCTCCCCGCCCGACCGGAAGCCGGCGACCTGGGAGGCGGTCCGTCCCCGCCACGGGGTGAAGCCGTCACGGTACCGGTCGGCGGTGAACAGCTCCGCATACGCGCCCAGTTCGATGATGACCGCTGCCACGGCTTGCAGGGTTCCCGGGCTGAGGGTGCCGGTGACCTGGCCGGCGTTATCCTTTCGGCGGCGCTCAGCCAGGTAACGATCGCAGTGGTCTTGGGTGACATTCTCCAGTGCGGGGACCTGCTGGCTGGTCAGCCAGTTCAGCCAGCCGGCCAGCTCGGGCATCCGCCTGCGGCAGGTCTGCAGGGTCAGCGGCACCCGGCAGGCGCCAGGGAGCACCGCGACCGCCGGGTGGGCGGGGGCCAGGCGGGCGAAGATGTATTCCTTGGCGACCTGCCGCCACCGCGGATCGGTGACCAGGGTGAAGTCCAGCCGGAGCCGGCCGGGATGCAGTTGCACGGGCAGTCCCTCGACCTCGCGGAAGTCCCACAGGTCCTGGTCGAACAGCACCGGCCGCCCGCCGGCGGCGATCGTCAGCCCGGCCGCGGCGCACACCCGCGATCGGGTGAACGGCGATGCCGGCGGCGTGCGGGAACCGGCTGCCGGATGGGTCACCGGCTGCCTTCCTCGGGCCGCAGCGGCAGCTCTGAGTCGTCATCGCTGATGGTGACGGCCAGGCCGGCGATCGCGGTCGGCGGGTAGAGCCGCAGGATCTGGTCGATGCGGGTCGCGTACGGGCCGAAGGTGGCCATGAAGTGGGTGCCCGGCATCTGCCGCCACTGGCGGGCGAAGAACGCCTTCAGCCGCAGCAGGTTGGCGGCGTGGCGGGGGGCGAAGATGGCCAGCGGGCACAGCAGGCACACCCACGGGCGGGCCGGGCAGGGTTTCCCGGCTGGCCCGTGCCGTCCCGACAGCGGGTCGGTACAGGAGGCGACGAACACGTCCTGGCTGCCCGACACGAGCGCGCCGGCGACCGCGGCATCCAGCCCGAGACTGGCCAGCGTGGCCGGGAGCGCGGCGGCCAGCCCGGCGAGCTGGATGCCGGACAGCACTGCCGGCGGCGCCGCCCGGCGTACCATGTCGCTTTGTCCCTGCTCGATGATGGAGTCGACTTTCTCTTGCTGCGCCGGGGTCGTCGCGGTCAGGTAGTGGTCGGCCTCCACCTGCGCGCTGTGGTTGGGGTCGATCAGGGCCCGGCCCGAACCGTGCCAGGCACCGCGATCCCGCAACGACAGGTTCGTCGTCCGGACCCGCCGCCGGTCCACCGCGATGCCGTGACGGTCGCCCCACAGGCGCTGCCGTTCCGAGTCCACCGCAGTCTGCCAGCGATGGTCGCTGCGGCTGCTGCAGTGCAGCCACAACCGGTCGGCCAGCTGCCTGGGAGCGTGTCGGCGGGCGATGGCCGAATGCTGCAGCCACTGCTCCAGCAGCCGCACTGCCTGCCGCGGCAATGTCACCGACTCGGCTGCGGTCCGGCCCTTGACATAGCTCAGCAGCACCGCCGCATCACCGGCCCAGTCGATGTCGCCGATGCCCAGGTCGGCGATCCCGTCCGGGACAACCCCGCAATAACACCCCAGCAGCAGCTGATAGGCCAGGACGACATCCCCGTCGGGGAACAGTTCGGCAACGACCGCGCGGATGCCGCCATAGCGGTAGACGTGGCGGGCCGGTACCCCGAGGTGCCTGGCGGCCTGCGCGGCACTGAACGGGCCGCGCTGCAGCATCAGCCATCGCAGGTTGTCAAGCGACCACTGGCCACCGGCGGGATCGTGGCCGCGGCCAGCCGCCGCCACTGCCCGCTGATGGACGGCGAACGACTCATCGGCGATCCGCCGGCAGGTGGCCTGCAGATGCGCCCATTGCTCATGTTCATACGGCGGCAGCGGATCACGCCCGGGTCCCGGCGAGAACCGGCGTCCGGCCGCCAGGGCGGCCACCCCCGCGCCCAGCGCGCCGCCTTCGCCGGCAAAGCCCAGCAGCATCCGGCGGGTCGCCCGCTCGCGCTTCAGCCCGGCCTGCATCCAGTACCCGGCCAGCACCGCCCGGGTCAGCGCGGCGGCACCACCGCTCACCCCACGTCCCGCCATGAACCGGCAGATATCGCGCAGCCCGGTCAGATAGCCGCCGACCGTGCTCGCGGTATCGAGCCCCCCGTGCGGCCAGACCAAGCCCGCCAGACCGGTCAGCAGGTCACGCGCCAGCTCCGGCGCCGCGGATTCGCCCACCAGCAGCCGGCGTCGGCGCCCGCTGCTGAACTCGCACGCGATCCCCAGCGGATCGGTCAGCACCTCAGCCGGCATCACCGGGCCTCGGCGTCAGTGAAGGACCCGCCGTCGATGCCGCCGGTGCCGACGCCGAACTCGCTGCACGCCTCACGGTCGGCGGCGGCGCGCTCCGCTTCCCCGGCGACCACGGACGTGGCCTGCTGGTAGGCCTCGGCGTAGATCCGCGTCATGTCCAGCCTGCGCAGATACGCCTCGGTCACCAGCGCCGAGCTGTGTCCGAGCAGGTCCCGCAGCACCATCAGCGGATCGGCCTTGGCCAGGTACAGCGCCAGCGCCGCATCCGGCCCCGCCCCGCCGCCGGTCGCCGCGGCCAGCTGCGCGGCCTGCACATAAAAGCCGCCGACCAGCCGTTCCAGCGTCGCCATCGCCATCGAATGACGCAACCTGTGCGGATGCACCAGGGGGAACCGCGGCTCGAACCGGTCCCGGATCCGGTGCGAGACACGGGTGAGGACCGACTCCCACGCGGTGAACGGCCCCCCGCCCGAGCGCACCGCCAGCAGGCACGACCCGCCATCCGGCGCCACCAGCCGCCGCCGCTCACCCGCGGTCAGCGACGCCCACCTGACCTTGCGGCCATTGACCCGCCCGCCCTCAAATCCAGGCTCGGTCACCCGCAACGGCTCACCCCACCGGGCCGGCGGCAGCCAGCCCGACCCGGCCGTGCTCGCGGCCCTGTCCAAGCTGATATAGCTATGCACCGCCGCCAGCGTGCCGGCATCGATCCACGTGGTGCGGAACTTGCCGCCCTTGGCCAGCGTGGCCGGCACCCCGAACAGCAGCGGCAGGCCGGCCGGATGGGCAGGCGGCGGGGGCGACGGGACCTCGAACACCAGCAGGAAGGTGAACTCGCGGCGCCGCAATCCTGTCGCCAGCACCATCCGCGTGATCGCGGCGTTGCGGGCCAGTTCCCGGCCCCGGTACCCCGCATCCGGGGTGCCGTCAGGCCGCAGCCCGCCCAGCGCGTTCACCAGCATCGCAGCGAAGTCCGCCTCCAGGTACTTGATTCTCACGTGAGGCTTGGGGGCGCGCCGCCGCGCCAGGTTCGCCTGCACGTCGCGGACCTGCTGGCCGTAACGGGACCGGGCTTGTGCGTAGCTGAACGGCACCGCCGTGGCCTCGCCCTCAGAGGCGGCCCACTGGTAGAACCCTGACAGCACGCTCACGTGCTGGTTCCAGGTTGTCGCGGCGAACCGCGCCTCCACCGGCCCGGCCGCGCGATGGGCCGCATAAGCGCCCAGCGCGTCCTTCAACCGCTCCCGGGTATCGAACGCCCCGGTGCCGATACCGGCCAGGAAGCTCATCCAATCGCGCAGCACTCGCGCGTAGGTCGCCCAAGTGGCCGGTGCCAGGGCGCCCGAGACCGGCAGCTCACGCAGCCACCTGTTGGCCGCCACACTCGGCCGCGGCACACCCGCGTCGTCAAACAGCAGGTCGTCGTCAAACAGCACCGGCATCCGGTCCGGGATCGCCGGCTTAGCCGCCACATCCCAGTCGGTCCAGCCCGTCGAGCGGAAGAAGGTCAGATGCATGAGCGGTGACCATACGGACGCGACACCAGGCACCGCAACACGCAAACAACCAGCCCATGACAGCACAAGACAGGTAACGAGACACGGTAACTAAGCAGAGACAACGATATCGCGCCACAGCCGGTAGGTCCGCGGCGTCACCCACTTCACATCCGAGCACCGGACGTCCCGGGGCGCCTGGTCGGCGGCCATCACCGTGCCGCCGTCCCGCAGCCGCACCGCGTGCACCAGCACCGGGCTGCGCGCGATGTGGCCTTTCTTTTCCACCCACTCATACAGCAACCGCAACGCAGCTAGTTCCCGCTGCCACTTGCTGCCGCCGATCCGCCGGCCCGGCTGGCTGCGGCGCCGCCAGGATTCCCAGTCCAGCAGGTCGTCCGGGTCCGCCTCGTGCCAGTACTTCCCGCGCTGCCACAAGAACGAGAAGAACAGCCGGTAATCCTTGGCGTACGCCTCCCGTGTCCCCTCCGCGAGCCACGTAAACCGCGACGCGGTGAGAAACCGTGCCAGCACCGGGTCAATCCGGTACTGCGGGTCGATCAGGATCGGGTGGCGCGCGGTAAGGCCCGCATCCGCCTCGCGCTGGTCCAGGTCAGCCCATCGACTGGACCAGGCGGTCCTGGAACGCCGCACAGGCGTACTCCGAGAGCAAGCTCCACGTAACCGCGCTCGCGCTCACCCTCGCGCGCGCTTGGCCGGAAGTACTCAGCAACGCCGTCGATCCGGGCTGGGTCCCGACCAAAATGGGCGGCTCCGCAGCAACCGACGATCTGCAGATGGGCTATCTCACGCAGACATGGCTCGCCGTCAGCAATGACGCCGCCGCAACCGTGAGCGGCGGCTACTGGTACCACCGGCAGCGACGGGCGCCGCAGCACAAGCCCGTGACCCGGCTTTCCAGGACCAGCTGATGGACCGGCTGGCCGCGCTCACCGGTGTCGCGCTCTTTTAGCGTCGCGGTTGCGTCCAGCCAGATCCGAGGAGAAGCCCTCGGCCCGGGACCCCAGGCCAAAGACCGCCGCAATGCATAACACCTGGTTATGCACGGCCGCGACCGCAGCGAGCTCACGCTCGTGAGCCGCGCCGAACGGCTACTTGCGCGCGTCCGAGGGCAGTAGTCACGCGAAGTGATCGAGGGGGACGCCGCGGCCCTTGGATGCCGACGACGGCCGTCGCGCGGCGGCGGTGACGCGATCACGCGCGATCCAGGCACGGCGTGCATCCGCCCGATCCGGGCAGATGGAAGCCAAGCGCACTC
>JBKQQQ010000432.1:0-4443 GCA_052144275.1 Streptosporangiaceae bacterium | reverse complement strand
TCTTCGGCGCCGGTGATCGCGGGCACGCTCCGCCCGGGCGGGCTTGATCTGGATCTACTTCAAGGCGTCACAGCCACCAGGCTCGACCTCACGCCCTTCTGTAACCCTCACAATTGAAGATCGTTAGAGCACGAGAACCACGCGCATAGCTGGACAATATGCGTTCGCCTAAACACTCGGGCCCACCAACTCGACCGCGCAAATATTCGTTCGGCGCGGAATTACCTCGGGCGGGCAGGACGCTCCGGTGACGCTAGGTTACTGGGAAAGTGTCATCAGTCTCAAGAAGCTGCGACACTTGGTGCCCATGTCGGATCGGTTGGACCCACATCGGGCGATTACAAGAGCCTCCTTCGCATAGAGGGGGTCAGTAGCGCCCGTGCACTGGCTGGTTAGCCTGGCCGCCGCGTCGGCGCAGCCCTGCGACAACCCGGTGCCGGTTCCGGCTGGGGCGGCACGCTGGCGCGCGGAGAAGACCGCCTGTGTCTAGGCCGCCCGGGGGCGTTGCCGGGGTCCAGCACTCAGGTCGACATTATCGCCCTTAACGGGACAGCTCGTCATGGTTAGTGGTTGGCGCCGATTGCGGTGAAGAACATGGCCGTGAGCCGGTGCCGACGAGCGGTAGAACGCACGGTGGCTGAGAGACTGCTGGAGTGGTGTTTGTCGTTGATGACCTTGCGGCGTGGCTGGTCGGGCTGCTCGCTGATGCCGGCCGCAAGAAGCTGACCACGCTGGTGCTCGGCGGTGCGCAGGACCGTGCGCTGCAGCAGGCGGCTATCGCCGCTGTCCAGGACACCGCCGATGAGCTTAGCCCATCTGATAGTCAGCGGGCCGGGCAGATCGCGCTGGTGATCAACGAAGTCTTCCGGGCGCCGGTGCCGGATGCGCCGCTGGCCGGGGTGGCCACGCTTGCGGAGGGGCTGCAGGCAGGGATCGCGGGCCAGCTGGCGGTCCTGGATGATGCTGGCCTGACCGGGTCGGCTGAGGTGCTGGGAGTGCCGGGCGCCGTGTTGGCGGACCGGCTGACCGGTCACCTGGTGCGGGAGATCATGTTTCGTGGATCCCGCGGCGGGCCGCTGACGCCGCTGGCCGACCAGCTCAACCATGACCTGACCCACCTGCAAGGACAGCGGCTCGAAGGGATGCTCGCCCGGCTGGCCGACGAAGTCCGGGACGTACTGATCCGGCCGGCGGATGTGGTCTCACTTGCTGCTCCGCTGGGCCGCCGCGATCCGGATCGTCCGTTGCGCGGGCGGTCGGCCCTGCTCGATGAGCTCGCCGGAGCATGGGAGAGAGATTTTGATGCCGCCCGAATTCAGGTCCTGTACGGGCTGGGCGGATGCGGGAAGACCAGTATCGCGCTGGAGCTGGTGGCTCGCGTTCGGAAGCAGGCCGAGAGTGCCATCGAGACGTGGTGGGTTTCCGCCGCAGATTCCAGGCAGCTCCAGGCTGGGATGATCACACTCGCGTTCAGGGTCGGTGTGACCGATGAGCAGGTCCGGCATGGTGAGGCCGCTGATCTACTGTGGCAGCGGCTGGCTGCCCGTGCGGGCAACTGGTTGCTGGTGATCGACAATGCGGATGATCCCGCCGTTCTGGCAGCCGGATCTGCGCCCGTGAAGGATGGCAGCGGCTGGCTGCGCCCGCTGGATACTGGTCGCGGTCTGGTGGTAGTGACCAGCCGGGACGGCCGGAAGGCGACGTGGGGAACGTTGGGCCGGCTGCGCAGGGTCGAGGTGCTGGACGACGACGATGCCGCTCAGGTCCTAATTGACCATGCGGGCGCCAAGGCCGGAAGCCGCGAGGATGCCGCCGCACTGGCACACCGTCTCGGCGGCCTGCCACTCGCGCTCCGGCTCGCCGGCTCCTATCTTCATGAGTCGGTGAACAGGCCAGCCGCCTTCGCGGATCCCGCCATGGCGGGGACATTCGCCGGGTATCAGGCTCTCCTCGAGCGGGGCCAGGTCGACGTCGCCTTCCCGGTTCGCCGGGCAACAGATACCCGAGACGGACAGATCTCCGATGAAGACGCTCGGGAGCTAATAGGCCGGACGTGGGAGATCTCCCTCGACATGCTGATTCGCCACGGGATGGCAGAAGCGCGTCACCTGTTGCGGCTGCTGGCCTGCTTCGCAGACGCACCCATCCCTTATGAGCTGCTGCTCCGCCCCGGCCTGATGGCGAACTCGCTGCTGTTCACCGGCTTGACGGGCGCACGACTTTGGGAGTGCCTGCAGGCCCTGGAGGCGTTCGGCTTTATCGATCTCCTGCCCGCCGAGGACGGAGAGCTGGCCGTTTCGGTGCTTCGGCTCCATCCCCTGGTGCGGGACACCAGCCGATCGGCCTCCGGCCTAGATGGCCAGGGGGACGCGTACATCGACCTGTCCGGAGCTCTCTCCCATGCCGCCGCTCCCCAAGGGGGCGAGCCGGAAAGTCCGGCTACATGGTCACTGTGGGAGGCACTGACCCCGCACGTTGCCTACCTCCTTGTCGAGGTCACCGATCATCCGGGTGCTGCTGAGGACGTGGCCAGTGCCGCGAATAGCGCTGCCCGATTCCTCGGTGCGCGGGGCCGCTATCAGGAAGCCGAACAGCTGTTCCGGCAGGTCCTGGCCGTGCGCGAGCGGGTGCTGGGCGACGCCCACCCGGACACACTGGCCACCCGGAACGAAGTCGCATGGATGCTCGGGAAGCAAGGCCGTTACGAGGAGGCGGAGGAGCACTACCGGAAGGTCCTGGCCGCGCGCGTGCGGGTGCTGGGCGACGCCCACCCGGACACACTGGCCACCCGGAGCGCAGTCGCGTGGATGCTCGAGGAGCGAAACCGTTACGACGAGGCCGAGTGCCTGTACCGGCAGGTCCTGGCCTCGCGCGTCCGGGTGCTGGGCGACGCCCACCCAGACACGCTGGTCACCCGGAACGCGGTCGCGCGGATGCTCGGAGAGCAAAGCCGTTACGAGGAAGCCGAGCGACTGTACCGGCAAGTCCTTGAGGTCAGCGAACGGATACGAGGCGAGACCCACCCGGACACGCTGGCCACCCGGTACGGAATCGGGCGGATGCTCGAGGAGCAGGGCCGCTATGAGGAATCCCAGCAGCTGTACCAGCAGGTTCTGGCCATACGCGAGCAGGTGTGCGGACCAGAGCACCCACACACCCTGATGACTAAATCCAGGCTTTTCCACCTACAGGCACTCCGAGGCAGGTACTCCGAGGCAGAGCATGGGCTGCGCGCAATCGCCGCGATCCAAGCTCGCGTGATTGGCGGTTCGCACCCGGCGACATTGCTGTCGCGGCACAGAATCGCCTGGATGACCTTCAAACAAGGCCGGTACGAGCAAGCCGAGTCAGAAGCCACCGCAGTGTTCTCCCAGCGCGCCCAGGTGCTGGGACCTCGGCATCCTCAGACTCTTCAGACCCAAGACCTTCTAATGGAGGTGCGCCGCCGCCTTGGGTACGGCCAGTCACGCTCGTCCGGAAACTAGTCCTCCCGGACGACAAACCACCGGCGAAATCCGCGCGCAACAGCCGTCAATTCGTAGCAGTAATGGCGCTAGCGCCGTCAATCGCTCGGACTACCGGGCTTGCCTCTCGTGTGCTGTTGGCGCCTATGGCGTAAATAAACGTTCCGCCGTTTGGCAGGAACCTCCGGTTCGCCGACCATGGTCGCGGACACGGCGGGTCTGTAGCTTCTCATGTAAATATGCGACCGCATGCTTACTCTGGATATAAGACCACGTGAGCGATCTGGTGCCAGGCCTCCAAGACCGAGCAGGAGACGGCCAACCAGCTCGACGAGCTGCGGTGCCCCGGGGAGGGCGTCGAGGCCACGCTGGCCATCCTGTGTCGGTTCGCCGACTACAGCGCCGCGGTGTGGTCGCTCAAGGAAGCGTGGACCGAGACGGCCGACGCGAGGATGGCAGAGCTGCTTGCGTCGTGTATGCGTGGATGGCCGCCGAGGAGTCCCGCCGCCGCTCGGGGCGGACCAGGGCCGGGCTCGAGCGCGAAGGCCTGCCGGTCGGTCGACAGGCCCGCGCGACCGATAAGCCGCGCAGACGGCAGTAGCTATGTTGCCCGTTGGGAACGGGAGCGAGCGAGCTACGACGAGGGGATGCATGCCGACGTGAGCGCCCACGCCAGCCAGGCCGAAGGCTTCGGTTCGCCGATCAGGACCCTCAGGTAGAGGCCACGCATAGCTTTCGTTTCGCTCGCCTCAGTCGCTCGCCTGTCCGTTGGGGAGATGCCGCTGTTTCCTGCCATTCTGGGTGGCCAACGGCGAGTTCTAGGAGTTGTGGGCATGCGGCAAACAGTCAGGTGGTGTGTGGCGGGACTGGTTGTAGTCGCGGCCTTCGGCGCGGCTACGTGGGGGTCGGGCGTGTTCGTTCTGCCCAGGGCGATGAAGTCCGAAGGGGATCGGTGGGTGGTGGCGGCAGGGCTGGGGGT
>JBKQQQ010000431.1:0-2570 GCA_052144275.1 Streptosporangiaceae bacterium | reverse complement strand
CCCACTGTCAACGCGCTCGGCTACACGCTGGCCGGCTTCACCATTCATTGGGCCGCGGCATCATGACCGGGTTGGCTGAGCCCTGCAGCCGGCAGCGTCAGTGGCCGTGTCCTCTGGACGGAAAGGCGCGCCGTGCTGCGACTGCCAGACTCGTGGATCTGGGATTTCTGGTTCGCCGATGACGGGCGCGCCTACCACGTGTTCTTTCTCAAGGCCCCGCGCCGTCTCGGCGATCCTGAGCTGCGGCATCTCAACGTCGACATCGGTCATGCCACCTCGGAGGACTTGATCCGCTGGACCGCAGCCGCCGACGTGCTGGTTCCTGCGGCGACCCCGGCCTTCGACGACATAGCCACCTGGACGGGCTCGGTGGTGCGCGGCCCGTCCGGCCTCTGGTACATGTTCTATACGGGCGGCACGAACACCCCGGCAGGCGTCAAGCAGCGCATCGGCGTGGCTACCTCCGCCGACCTGTACAGCTGGCACCGCCATCCCGCGTCGCCGGTGGCCGAGTGCGACCCCCGCTGGTATGAGCTGCTCGGCCCGGAACGAGACGAGGCGTGGCGCGACCCATGGGTGTTCGCTGACCCGGGCGGGGATGGCTGGCACATGCTAGTGACCGCCAGGTCCTCCAGCGGCGCCCCGGACCAGCGGGGCGTCGTCGGGCATGCCTGGTCCGCTGACCTGGTGCGGTGGCAGGTGCAGCCCCCGCTCAGCCGGCCGGATACGGGTTTCTGGCACCTGGAGGTGCCGCAGGTCGAAGTGGTGGCTGGACGCCCGGTGCTGATCTTCTCCTGCCTGCCGGGGCAGCTTTCTGAGCAGCGACTCGACGCGAGCGGCCCGGGTGCCATCTGGTGCGTGCCGGGCGACTCCGTGCTCGGCCCGTTCGACACCAGCCGCGCCGTCCCGCTGACCGGCGAGGATCTGTACAGCGGACGCCTGGTCCGCGACCGGGCCGGGCAGTGGGTCATGCTCGCCTTCCGTAACCTGGAGGCGGGCGGCTTCGTCGGCGAGATCAGCGATCCGATGCCGGTGAGCTGGGCCGCGGACGGCTCCGGCCTCACCAGATCCGGTCGAACTTATCCGGATCGGGGCCGGAGCGCTCGTTCCGGTTCAGCACGGTGATCGCAGCGCCTGTACGGACTGGCGCTGGCCTACCTGGCCTGCGAGCCGGGAATTGCGAGTGCCGCCGCGGCCAGGCTCACGTGCTGCACCGTATCGCGGAACGCCTGCGCCGCCTCGGCAGCCTGCTCGGCGAGACCGCTGATCTCAACGACGGCATGCTCGTCAGCAGCGGTACGCGCCACTAGGTCAAGGTACTTGCCGTTCAGGTGCGAAACCCGCAGTGCGTCCTGCCAGTCCCGGTATGCGGTTCCAGCCGCGCTGACGGACTATCCGCCGCCGCTTGCCCTCCGGCAGTTCCGGGTTAGCCACTGGCATGATGTCCCAGGAAGGATCGCTGTACATCAGCCCGCCTCTGCCTTAGCGGGGCGATGCGGACAGGCGGTACCACAGGTCACTGGCACTCGATCCGCCCAGAGCATGCCGCGCATGCCCAAGTTTCGCATTTTTCGCACGGCAATCGCTACGCAAGCCGGGCTCGCCAGGGCCATCCCACCGCCTGCCCACGGATCCGGGCGTCACGTGAACGATGGTCTTTGCGCCCTGCGTCGCCGCCGGGGTCGTGGGATGAGAGGTCGGGAGTGGCCTGGCCGAAGAGCAGCAGCCGAGGACTGCGTCAGGTCCTCGTGCCGGGCACACGGCGCCGCTGGTCGTGTCACGCCGCGCTGAAGCCAGGCCGCCGGCGATTTACCACAATCGTGTTGTCACGCCACATGAGCGACACGAAGCTACCATCGGATGGTGTCCGACCGTGACTCTTCCGCTGTGCCCGACGACGGCTTCGGCCCTGCCCCCGGCCCGCTGCGCCTAGTCCAGTCGCTCGCCAACACGCTGAGCGCAGACCCCGACGTGGACCACCTGCGCACCCGCGAGCAGGCGGTGGCATGGCTCCGCACGGCGGCACTGCTGCCCGCCGAGGCTGGCCTGACCAGCTCAGAACACACCGCCCTGCTACGCCTGCGCGACTCGATCAGGAACGTCCTTGCCGCCCACACCGACGGCCGCGAGGACGCCGAAGCCGCGGCCCGCCTGAGCAAGGCGCTCGCCGACGGCCGTCTGGTCCTCACCGTCGATACCGCGAGCACAGTCCACCTGGCCAGCACCGCACGCGCCAGCTACCCCAGCATCGTGGCGGCCATCGCCATCGCCATCGCCGCCTCCGCCGCCTCCGGCACCTGGCTGCGTCTCAAGGCCTGTCCCGCCCCGCACTGCGGCCGGGCCTTCCACGACGACTCCCCCTCATCCACCGCCAGACACTGTTCCATGCACGTCGCCTGAAGGGTTCCCGTTGACGCATGGACCGGGACTGCGGCCGCGATCCGGTAGGAAATTCAAGAGGTTCTTCCTTGGAGATGAAGAACATCACCAGCATCACTACAGGGCTTGTTCGGCCCAGATGGTCTTGCCGTGCGGGGTCTGGCGGGTCCCCCACCGCTGGGTGAGCTGGG
>JBKQQQ010000430.1:0-3184 GCA_052144275.1 Streptosporangiaceae bacterium | reverse complement strand
AGGCCTTGGCGATCTCGCTCGCCTGGTTCTTGCTGATCGTCGTCTCGAGCACCGGCTTGGCGGTTTCCATGCACCGGTAGTACGGCGTGTGCGCTGGGTAGCGCAGGATTTCGCCGGTGGGGAACGTGGCCTCCCAGGCGGGGTCCTTCCTGTCGTGCAGCAGCGCGATCCGGCGCAGCGGCGCCGATCCTTCCGGCCCGTACGAAGGCAGCTCGTCGTCGCCGACCAGGCTCTCCAGCAGCAGCAGGCCGGCCACGTTGCAGAACGTTGGGACGAGCGCGTCCAGCAGCTCGTGGGCCACGTCATCGATGTCGAGCGTGTCGCCGATCCTGGTCAGAGAGCCGTCGAGCATCTGCCTGCGCATGAGCGCGGGATCGACGAACCGTTCGGAATTGGCGGCGGGGAGGCGCAGCAGGGCGAGCGCGGCCAGGCTGGTGCCGCCCGCCCGCATCGGGTGGACCGTCACCACGGCCTCAGCCGGGTGGCCGTCGCGCGTGTCGATCGTGAGCATGGCGCTGCCCTCACGATCGGAACGGATCGCCTCGAGCAGCCCGGCCACCGCGGCGGCGCCGTCGGCCTGCCGGGTACCGTGCGAATTCGCCTGCGCCGCGTTCGGCTGGTCGCTGTTTCCTTGGTCGCTGCTTTCGTGGCTGCTGGCCGACGTGAGCTCGATGAGCTGCACGCCGAGCAGATCCTCCGGTTCGCGGGCCAGGATCTTGGCCGCGTTCCTGTCGTGCTGGACGATGCGCCCGTCGTAGTCGATCCCGAGGATCAGGGTCCGCACGGACGAGGACATGGCCGGAACGGACGAGGACATGGCCGGATGAGAGCTCTCGGCCGCGACGCTTCCGGCTGAGGTCTCCGGGGTTTCGGCGATCCCGGCCTCCTGAACGTTCGTGCCGGTACTGGGTTGGTGGCTTCGCTTGGTCCCGTTGCCAGAAGCCCGCGGCAACGGGGCGCGGCTCGGTACGACACCGCTCTCGGAACCATCAGCCCCGAGAGCGCTGCCCTTCGCCGAAATGCCGGATGTCACGTGCGGTCTCCTGATGGCGTCGCAGGCTGCTGCGCTCCTGTCAATTATGAGCCACGGATGGCATGTTCAGACAGGAGTTCCGATGACTCACCTTTCTCCCGAAAAGTCACCATTTATGCCTTTGTGACGCTATTCTAGTAGCTTACTGGGTCTCAGGTGACTCCGGAGCTCGCCTGAAATGAGGATCATTCCGGTTTCGGGGTCATCCCAGGGCGTGCCCTCTAACACGCCGGCCTCATCTGATTACGCTAAGTGACAGAAGGTGACGGCCGGCCGCGTCTCGCCGCTCAGGTCAGTGCCGCTCAGGTCAGTGCCGTTCAGGTCAGGCGGGCCACGGCCATCGCGGCGGCGAGCAGCATGATCGCCCAGGAGGCCGCGCGCAGCGCCCGTTCGAGCGGCTGGAGCAGAGCGTCCACCGTGATCGGCACGGTGTGCCCGTCGCCGAAGGTGATGCTGCCCTCGACCTGCTGCGCCCGGCGGCGCATGTTCCTGGCCGGGGTGCTCAGCTGGCGCTGGGCCGCCGACAGCGCGAAGGCGCCCCCGGCGGCCAGGACGGGAGCCAGGGCCAGCGTGCCGGCCTGAGCCACATAGGCGGTGAGCACCGGGAAGGCCCCCCAGGCGGCGGCGAATCCGAAGTCGGTGTGCATAAGGCCGCCGAACAGCTCCGCGTTGTACGCGATCACCAGCACGGGGCCCGCCACCATGAACGGGATCAGCGTCCAGCCGACCCGGATCACCCCGAACACGCCGAGCGCCAGCGCGCCCAGCAGCCCGACGACGACCACGGCAATCAGCGTGGCGGACGGGATCGCCGTCCGCAGCGGCCGCCCGCGCAGCTCGTCCAGCGCGTGCGCGGCCAGCCCGACCGCGAAGAAGAACGCCAGCACGGTCGCGATCAGGTAGCTGGCCTGCACCTGCGGCGCGAGCGAGGCGCCGATGACCACATAGGACAGGTGCCAGGCCGTGTACGGCGGGTGCAGCAGCGTCCACCAGTCCCGCCACCCACCCGACCGGGCCGCGTAGTATGCCGGGCGCGGTGTTGCCGCCGGGTCCGCCTCACTGGCCGGCACGTGTCCCCCACATGACGAGACCGCCGCCGAGACTCATGATCCGGGTCCCGACGTCGGTCAGGCCCGCCCTCTCCCACGCCGCCACCGTCCAGGCGACCGGGTACCTGCGGTAGTGCGCGGAGATGTTGGGGCCGAGGAAGCGGCCCACCCGGAACCACTCGCGGCCGCCGAGCAGCAGGCCGCCCGCGGGCAGCACCATCCGGGTATACGCCCACCAGGCCGGATGCCAGAGCGGTCCGGTCGGCACGCAGAACTCCAGGCTGGCCATGACCCCGCCCGGCTTGAGCACGCGGGCCAGCTCGGCCAGCGTGGCCTGCGGGTCCCGCACGTACCTGAGCAGGTAGGTGAACGTCAGCGCGTCGAAGCTGGCATCGGGGAAGGGCAGCTGCTCGGCGCGCCCGGCCACCAGCGTGATCCGGTCCCGCTGGCCGGCCGCCGCTACCCGGCGCTGCCCCTGGCGCAGCATCGGCTCGGTCAGGTCCACGCCCACCACCCGGGCCCGGCTGCGCGCCGCCAGTTGCAGCGCGACGCCCGCGGTGCCGGAGGCGACGTCGAGGATCACGCCGTCCGCCGGGACGACCCCGGAGACCCCGGAGACCCGGCCGGTCATCGCCGCCCGCCACTGCCCGTTCTGGCCGAAGGAGAGCAGCTCGGCGAGGCGGTCGTAGCGGGCGGGCAGCGGAGCGAACAAGTCACGTGCGAAGCGGTTGGGACCCGAAAGGTCGTCGGGCATAGCGGGTTTCTCCCGGGTTCTCCTGGGGCTCCAGCGGGACAGGGCGGTAACCGGGGCCAGTGCCTACCACCAACCGTAACGCCGCGCGAAACCTGGTGGTTCAGTTCAGGCCTGGGGGAGGGCGGCCCTGATCTTCTCCGCGTAGGCCCCGGCCGGGTGGGCGTCGTCGTACGGATGCCGCGGCCCGAGCCAGAACCGCAGGCCATCGCCTTTGCTCCGGGGGATCACGTGCAGGTGCAGGTGCGGGACGGACTGGCTCACCACGTTGTTGACCAAGATCATCGAGCCGTCCGCGCCCAGGCCGTCCTCGACCGCGCGCTCGAGCCGCTGCGCCGTCGTGAAGAACTC
>JBKQQQ010000429.1:0-23885 GCA_052144275.1 Streptosporangiaceae bacterium | reverse complement strand
CTCGAGGCCGACGTCTTCGAAGAACTCGACGAGGACCTGGCCACCCGACTGCTCGGCGCGCGCACCGACGAGGAGATCGCCGCCGTGCTGGCCCGCATGCGCGCGGACGACGCCGCCGACGCAATCGCCGAGCTGCCGCAGCGGCGCAGGCAGCCGGTGCTCGACCTGCTGCCGCCCGGCCAGCGGACCAAGGTGCTGACCCTGATGGGCTTCAACCCCACGAGCGCGGGCGGGCTGATGTCGATGGACTTCGTCACCGTGCCCCGCAAGGCCAGCGTCGCCGACGCGCTGGCCCGGGTCCGCGAGGCCGTCTCGCTTCAGCCCGAGGCGCTGACCAGCGTGCACGCCGTCACGGACAAGGGCCGCCTGCGCGGCGTGGCCAGGCTGGTCACCCTGGTCCAGTCCGATCCTGATGCCATCGTGATCGACGTGTCCGACACCGATCCGGTCCGGGTCGGCCCGGACGCCGATATCACGGACGTCGCCGTCCTGATGACGGACTACAACCTCATCACCATCCCCGTCGTCGACGACGAGCGCCGCCTGCTCGGCGTGATCACCGTCGATGACGTGCTCGAGGTGACGCTGCCCGGCGACTGGCGGCGCCGCGAGACCGCGGAGCCGCCGGACGCCCACTATGGGGACGCCGACCAGGGGGACGCGCAGTGACGACGCCTGGCGAGCGCGCCCAGCCTGCTGAGCGCGTGTCACCCGGCGAGCCCACGCGACCCGTCCCGTCCGAACGACTCGAAGACTCCCAAGACCGCGAGCGTCCTCAGCAGGCCCAGCCCGCTAAGAGCCCGGACCCACGGGAGCCTCCGCCCGCCACGGGAGCCCCGGTGGCTCTGGAAGCGGCTCAAGGCCGCCCGGCTCGCCAGGGTCCTCAGCCCGGCCAGGCGCAGCTCGGACATCCCGCCGCCCCGGCCAGCGCGGTGCTGGACGAGGCCCACCTGGGTGACATCGAGGGCGCGTTCGGCCATGTCAAGCTCGGCGACGTTCAGCAGGCTGGCCTCAAGCGCAAGCTGATCACGTTCCTGGCCATCGTCGGACCCGGGCTGATCGTGATGGTCGGCGACAACGACGCCGGCGGTGTGTCCACCTACGCGCAGGCCGGGCAGAACTACGGCTACAGCCTGCTGTGGACGCTGCTGCTGCTGATCCCCGTGCTGATCGTCAACCAGGAGATGGTGGTCAGGCTCGGAGCGGTCACCGGTGTCGGGCACGCCCGCCTCATCAACGAGCGGTTCGGCCGGTTCTGGGGCTGGTTCAGCGTCGGCGACTTGTTCATCCTCAACTTCCTGACCATCGTCACCGAGTTCATCGGCGTCTCGCTCGCCCTGCGGTATTTCCACGTCAGCCCGTACATCTCGGTGCCCGTCACCGCGGCCGTCCTGATCGCGATCACCATGAGCGGCAGCTTCCGCCGCTGGGAGCAGGCGATGTTCGCGTTCATCGCAGTGAGCGTGGTGCTGGTCCCGCTCGCGTTCCTTTCTCACCCGTACTACGGCCAGATCGCCTACCACTTCTTCGTGCCCGGCGTCCAGGGCGGGGTGACGTCGACCGCCGTGCTGCTCATCATCGCCATCGTCGGCACCACCGTCGCTCCGTGGCAGCTCTTCTTCCAGCAGTCCAACGTCATCGACAAGCGGATCACGCCGCGGTTCATCCCGTACGAGCGCGCCGACACCACGCTGGGCGCGTTCGTCGTGGTGATCTCGGCTGCGATGATCTTGGTGGTGGCCGTCTTCGCGGTGCGAGGCACCAATCTGGTCGGGCATTTCACCAACGCGCTCGGGGTGGCCGACGCGCTCGCCATGCACGGCTGGTGGTACGGCGCGGCGTTCGCGGTCGTGCTGCTCGACGCGTCCATCATCGGCGCGTCGGCGGTCACCCTGTCCACCAGCTACGCGTTCGGCGACGTGTTCGGCATCAAGCACTCGCTGCACCGCAAGTTCCGCGAGGCCAAGCCGTTCTACACCATCTACGCCTCGATGGTCGTGGTCGCGGCGGGCATCGTGCTCATCCCCGGCGTTCCGCTCGGCCTGCTCACCACGGCGGTGCAGGCGCTAGCCGGGATCCTGCTGCCCAGCGCGAGCGTGTTCCTGCTGTTGCTGTGCAACGACCGTGAGGTACTCGGTCCGTGGCTGAACCCGCGCTGGCTGAACATATTGGCCAGCTTTATCATCGCCGTGCTGCTCATGCTGTCGGGCACGCTCGTCGTCACTACGCTGTTCTCGAACATCAACGCGGCGAAGGTCGCGATCTGGATATCCATCGGGGAGGTGGCCGGCGTCGCGGTAGCCGGGGCGTGGTTCTGGCTGACCAGGAACCGGCGCCCGGCACACGAGCCGCACCTGCGTACCACCATGTCCGCCGAAGAGCGGATGAACTGGCGCATGCCGCCGCTCGCCCTGCTCAAGCCGGTGGAGTGGTCGGCCGGAAGGAAGCTCGCCGTGCTGGCGCTGCGCGGCTACCTCGTGGTCTCCGTCCTGCTGCTGGTCGTTAAGGCCGTGCAGCTCGGCGGCGGCTGACCGGAGCCGCGCGAAGCACGTTCGCCTCGGCCACGGACGGGCTTGTTCGGCGAGTTCTTTTACTCAAGGAACCGTTCTGATCACTCGACGTAGGCTAGTCTCGCCGCGAAGCAACTGGCTAGCCAGGCTTACGCAGACGCCGCTCGGTCGCTGTCGTAGCTTGACAGGTGCGAAACTGGTGCCATGACTGACGCGTCACCACGTTTCCGTTCGGTGCTCGACGGCTTTCCCGCGTACAAGCCGGGCCGGACGCCGGTCAGCGCCACCGGCAGGACGCACAAACTCTCATCCAACGAATGCCCGTTCGCGCCGCTGCCCTCGGTGGTGGAGGTCATCGCCGAGGCGGCACGATCGGTTAACCGGTACCCGGACAACGGCGCGCAGGTCCTGACCCAGGCCATCGCGGACAGGTTCGGCGTGCCGCCGCAGCACGTCGCGGTCGGGTGCGGCTCCGTCGGAGTAGCCCAGCAGCTTCTCGAGGCGGTCGGCGAGCCCGGCGCCGAGGTGATCTACGCGTGGCGCTCCTTCGAGGCGTACCCGACGCTGGCGGACCTGGCCGCGGCGGAATCCGTCCGGGTCCCGCTGCGCGGGGAAACCCACGACCTGGCCGCGATGGCGGCCGCGATCACCCCGCGCACCAGGCTCATCTTCGTCTGCAACCCGAACAACCCGACCGGCACCGTGGTGCACGCCGCCGAGCTCGAGGCGTTCCTCGGCCAGGTGCCCGCCGATTGCCTGGTCGTCCTCGACGAGGCTTACCGGGAGTACATCCGCGACGAGGCGGTGCCCGACGGCATGGACCTCTACCGGGACCGGCCGAACGTCGCCGTTCTGCGCACCTTCTCCAAGGCGTACGGCCTGGCCGGGCTGCGGACCGGGTTCTTGATCGGGCACGAGCCCGTCGCGGCCGCGGTCCGGATGACCATGCTGCCGTTCAGCGTGAACAGCATCGCCCAGGCCGCGGCGGTGGCCTCGCTGGCCGCGGAGGACGAACTGCTCGAGCGCGTCGAGCTCACCGTGAAGGAGCGGACCAAGGTGCGCGAGGCGCTGGTCGCCGACGGCTGGACCGTCCCCCCGACCGAGGCCAACTTCGTCTGGCTGCGGCTGGGCGAGCACACCATGGACTTCGCCGCGGCCTGCGAGGCGCAGGGCCTCGCGGTCCGCCCGTTCGCCGGCGAAGGCGCCCGGGTCAGCATCGGCGACACCGAGGCCAACGACGCCTTCCTGGCCGTGGCCCGCGCCTTCCCCCACCGCAACGCCTGACCCGCCAGCGGCGGGCCGGAACGAACCCGGCAGCCGTCAGGCCTCGGCGGCGGCGAGTGCGCGGTCGTCGGCGGAGAAGTCCTGGTCGGGATCGGCCGGCGGGTGCGCGAGGTGCCAGCGCACCGACCGCGGGATGGTCTCGGCCGGGTCGGTGGGGCGCCAGCCGAGCACGGTCACCGCCTTGCGGCTGTCGACGAGGAAATGCTGCGGGATGCTCTTGGTCGCCTCCAGGTCCTCGGGCACGTAATGCTCGGGCACCGTGACTAGTTCCGCCTGGTGCCCGGCCGCGTCCAGGATCCGGCGCGCGTAGTCCCGGACGGTGTCGGTGGCCGGGTCGCCGACGTTGAACACCTGGCCCGCCGCGGCCGCCGGGCGGTCCAGTGCGGCCAGCACGGCGGCGGCCACATCACCCACGTAGCAGCGGGTGTCGAGGCTGGTGCCCGGTCCCACCGGGATGCGGCGCCGGCCCGCCCGCACCCGGCGCAGGACGAACTCCTCGCGGCGCTGCCCGTCGTGCTCGCCGTAGATCATCGCCAGCCGGAGTGCGGTGCCGCCGCGGGCGAGGTACCCCGGCTCCACGTCGAGCTTGTCGTAGTTCTCGCCCAGGCCGGGCAGCAGGCCGCGGAGCGGGTAGCGGCCCTGGCGGACCGGCGACTCCTCGGTGAGCGGCACCGGCTCGCCGCCCTGGCCGGCCAGCAGCAGCTCGTAGGCCCGGTAAACGTCGATGCTCGACAGCAGCACCAGGTGAGCGTCCGGCAGGTGCGGGAGCACAGCCTCGGCGTCTTCCCTGGTCATCGCGCGCGTGTCGATCACGACGTCAGGCCGCAGGGCGCGCAGCCGGCCGGACAGCCGGGCCAGGCCGGCCCGGTCGGCGTGCAGGTGCGTACAGCCGCCGAGTTCGGCCGGCTCGCTCTCGCCCCGGTGCACGACGGTGACGTCATCGCCACGAGCCATCAGGTCAGCGGCGATCCGGCGCCCGATGAACCGCGTGCCGCCAAGAATAAGCACCCGCATGCTAGCCACCGTACGCCCCCACGGCCCCGTAAGCCCCTTCCGCCAACAGCGGAGGCCCCCAAACCCCACAACACCTCCCCGCGGCCCCACGCCCCATCCTCTCACGGGGCTCCGGGATGGCATGGTTGTGACAGCGTGCCCCGTCTATTGGGTACGCTGCCGCATTCATGCCATCGGGATCGCGCATTGCCTGGTACGGATGAGGAGGGAGATGCTAGAGGTGCCTGTGGTGCGGCTACGGGACCGGCGCGGGCGGGGCTAACGGAGCTGGGCGGTCGCGGGCGGCGGGCCGGGCCGCGGGCCCAGGCCACCCGAAGACTTGTAGACGTGGAACATCTTCGGGAGCAGGAAGATGGCGAGGATGATGACGATGATCACCGCGACCACGACGGCCGCGACGACGACCGGGCGGCGGCCTGAGGGCGTGCGCGCCGGGATCGCGGTCTCCGCCCCGGGAGCGGCGGCGATCCCCTCGCCCCCGTAGGTAGGCGCCTGGGACAGGGCGTCCGCGTGCGCCCCGGGGCCCGTCGCCGCGGCGGGCGAGACGGTAGGCCCGGCGGGGGAGAGAGTCGGCCCGGCAGAAGAAACACCCGGTCCCGCGGTGGAGAGCGTCGGCCCGGCGGGGGAGAGAGTGGGCCCGGCGGGTGGGGCAGCCGGGCGGGGTCCCGATAGGTGACCGGCGATGCCGATCATGGGCCCCGCGTCCATGATCGGGACCTGCTCCGCCGCGAGCCAGCCCGGGCCCCAGGCCTGGGTGGCGGACTCGGCCAGGGCGGCCCCGAACGCCTCGGCCGTCTCGAACCGGTCGGCGGGCTCGGTGGCCAGGCCGCGCATCACCACCGCCGCCACCGGGCCGGGCACGCCGGGGGCCACGTCCCGCAGCGGTACCGGCTTCTCGTAGGCGTGCTTGAACAACAGGGCCAGGTCGTCACCCTCCGTCTCGGTGGAGAAGGGGAGGACGTCGGCCAGCAGCTCGTACAGCATCGTGGCCAGGGCGTACACGTCGGTCGCGGGCGACAGCTTGCCGCCGCGTACCTGCTCGGGGGCGATGTACGCGGGCGTCCCGACCACGTCGCCGACGCGGGTCAGTACGGTGCCCGGGCCGCCGATGACCTTGGCGATCCCGAAGTCGGTGACCTTGAGGACCCCGCTGGCGGCGAAGAGCATGTTCTCGGGCTTGACGTCGCGGTGCAAGATCCCGCGCCGGTGGGCCGCGTTGAGGCCGCTCAGGCAGGCCAGCGACACCGCGACCGCGTAGGGGGCGGTGCAGCCGCCCCCGGCGACCCGGCTGCGCAGGGTCCCGCCCGGGAGGAGCTCCATGACGAGCAGGCAGATGCCCTCACGTTCGACGAAGTCGTAGACCGGCACCACGTGCGGATGGTCGAGGGAGGCCAGGACCTGGGCCTCGGCCGTGAAACGGCGCCGGACGCCCGGGTCGGCCGCGAAGGCCTCGGGCAGCTGCTTGATCGCGACCCGGCGGCCGAGCTGCCGGTGCTGGCCGGAGACCACCACGCCCATGCCGCCCTGGCCTAGTTCCCCGCCGATCTCGTAGGCGGGCAGCACAGCGCTGAGTAGTTCGCGGTCAAAGTTCATCGGGCGGGCCGCCCTTTCTGCAGACGGCCGGACCGGGCCCGGGGCGTGAATGGCAGGGATCCGCAAGCCAGCATGCCCGATACAGGGATCCGCAAGCCAGCATGCCCGATAGTAGCGCCGGCGGCCGCGGTTCCCCCACTGTCGTCTCCCCCGCTCACGGCCGGCCGCCACGGGCACCGAATACTGGCCGGCGACGCCCGTACTTCCGGACCGCTACGCAATGAATTTTATGGTCAGTTCGTCCCGGGATCTGTTTACGTGTGCAAGCCCGAATTCTATGATGTGCCCTGGGGAGGATTCCAGTTGGGGCGGGTGCCCGGTGGTGCCACCGGGTATGCGAGGTCTACTCCCCTTTGACCGCTCTCGAAGGCAATGGGGAGGCTAGGAGTAGAGCCTCGCGTGAGATAAAGCCCCCGACCTGCTCACGCGTCGACAAACGCATTTGCCGGTAAGCGAGCACGGTCGGGAGTGCCTGGTGTCTTTTTTCGACTACCCTAATGAACCCCCCGCCTCGGCGGGCAATGACGGTCTTTTGCTGGCGGACGCCTCCGACGAGGAATGGGCGACGCTGCTGGCGCACACCCGCAACCGGCGGTTTAGCCCGGGTGACGCGATCGTGACGGCCGGGGCCGCGGATCAGTCGCTGTATCTCGTGCTTGAGGGCCAGCTGGAGGTGCTGGCCGAGGCGACGAGACGCGGGCGGCGCGGCTACCGGCGGCTCGCCTCGGTCGCCGCGGGCAGCGTGATCGGGGAACTGTCGTTCTTCGACGGCGGCGGCCGTTCGGCGCTGGTCCGCGCGGTGACACCCGCGGTGCTGGCCGAGATGTCGCGCTCTGAGTTCGACGCCCTGGCGACGGCGAGCCCGGACCTGGCCCGCCGGCTGCTGTTCGACCTCGGCCGGATCCTGGCGCAGCGGCTGCGCGCCGTCCAGGGAACCGTGGCCGTGACGGGGGTGAACTGATGGCCGGGGCGCCGATCATCGAGATCAGGGAGCCGGGGCGGCCGGTCCGCCGGGTGGTCGTGGACCGGGCGATCGAGGTGGGGCGGGAGTGCGACGGCGAGGTGCTGTCGGACGAGGGCGTGTCCCGGCGCCACCTGAGGCTGGTGCCCAGCCCGGTCGCGCTGTCCGTCGTCGACCTCGGCAGCCGGAACGGAACGCTGCTCAACGGGGTGCCCATCACCGGCCGCGCCGTGCTCGAGCCCGGTGCCGTCGTCCGCCTGGGCGGCACCGAGATCATCATGATCGGCCGGGCGGACCGGGTCGAGCCGGCCGTGGTCCGCAGGACGCTGCGCGCCGGGGAGGCGGCCGCGGTGGTCATACCGCCACCCCCTGCCACACCGGAGGTGCCGCGGCCGCCCTCGACCGTCTCGAGGTTCTGGGCGCAGGTGCTCGGCACGGCGCCGCGCCAGGGCGAGCCGCTGTTCCCGGCCTACACCGAGATGCGCAGGCGGCTCCCGATGTCGGCCTGGCACGGGATCCGGATCGCCAGCGTGCTGGCTTACCTGGCGCTGTGCGTCACCTTGTTCATCAGGCCGGCAGGCGGGCAGTTCTGGTTCTTCAAGGTGATCGTGCCCCTGCTCCCGATCCTGTTCTTCACGGCGCCGGGGCTGTGGCGCAACATCTGCCCGCTGGCCGCCTCCAACCAGGCGCCGCGGTGGTTCAGCTTTACCCGTGCGTTCACTCCGCCGGACTGGCTCCGCCGGTACGGCGCCCTCATCTCGATCGTCCTGTTCTTCGGGATCACGAGCACCCGCATCGCCTTCTTCAACAGCAACGGGGCGGGCCTGAGCGTGCTGCTGCTGGTGACGATCATCGGTGCCTTCATCATGGGAATCGCGTTCAAGGGCAAGAGCGGCTGGTGCAGCAGCACCTGCCCGCTACTGCCCCTGCAGCGCGTGTACGGCCAGACGCCGTTCGTGAAGGTTCCCAACAGCCACTGCCAGCCCTGCGTGGGGTGCACGAAGAACTGCTACGACTTCCGGCCCAGCGTCGCCTACCAGGCGGACCTGCACGAACCCGACCCGAACTGGACCGCGCCGAGGAAGCTGTTCGTCTCCGCCTTGCCCGGGTACGTCCTGGGTTTCTTCCTCCTCGTCAACCACCCCGGCATCGCGCTTCCCGAGGTTTACCTGCGGCTGGCCGCGTTCTTCGTAGGCAGCGTCGGGCTCTTCTACGCGCTGCAGGCGCTGCTGGGCTTGAGCCTCACGGTGATAATCGCGATCTGGGCCTCGGCCGCGATCAACATCTTCTACTGGTTCAGCGGCATCACCCTGTCCGACTCGTTTGCGACCATCACCGGCATCCAGGTGCCGTGGCTGCGGTGGCCGATCCGGGCCATCGTGCTGGTCCTGTCCCTGTTCTGGATCGCCAGGACCTACGTCAAGGGACGCCAGTACGAGGAGGAGGCGGCCGGCCGGTCGGCCCTGCCGGTGATCCAGATCAGCCCGCGGGCGGCGAAGGTGGCAAAGCAGGCCGCCGCCAGCGGGCCCGAGGTCCGGTTCGCCGGCAGCGACAAGCCCGCCCAGGCCGAGATCGGGATGAGCCTGCTCGCCCTGGCCGAACGGGAAAGCCAGTCCATCGAGGCCGGCTGCCGGATGGGCGTGTGCGGCGCCGACCCGGTCGCCGTGCTCGCCGGCGGCGACTGCCTGTCGCCGCCGGACGAGGACGAGCTCAACACGCTCCGGCGGCTCGGGTTCGCCGACAACACCCGGATGGCGTGCGCGGCGCGGATCCAGTCCGGGCCGCTGACCGTGTCCCTCACCCCCGAACCGGGTAGCCCGCGGCCGGGCGGGGTGACCGAATTCGACCGGTCGATCGTCAGCGTGGTCGTGCTCGGGAACGGTATCGCCGGCGTGACGGCGGCCGACTTCGTGCGCCGCGGTCACCCGGACTGCGAGATCCACGTGGTCGGCAGCGAGTCGCACACGCTGTACAACCGCATGGGCATCTCCCGGCTGGTCTACGGCCGGTCGGCGATGCAGGGCCTCTACCTGCTGCCCGAGCAGTGGTACGACGACCACCAGATCGTGGCCTGGCTGAACACCCAGGCCAGCCGGATCGACCTGGCCTCCCAGCGGGTGTTCCTGGCCACCGGCGACACGCTCCCCTACGACCGGTTGGTCCTGGCCACGGGCAGCAGCAGCGCGTCGCCCCCGGTGGCGGGGTTCGGCCGGCCGGGCAGCTTCGTGCTGCGCAGCGCGGCCGATGCCATGCAGATCCGGGCCTACGCCCAGGAGCACGGCGGCCGTGAGGCGGTGGTGGCCGGCGGCGGCCTGCTCGGCCTCGAGGCGGCACACTCGCTGCACGAACTCGGGCTGCGGGTGACCGTCCTGGAACGCGGCGGGCGGCTGTTGTCCCGCCAGATCGACGAGTACTGCAGCGAGCTCGTCGACGCCCACTTCGCCCGGATCGGGATGCAGGTGCTCTACCGGGCCGAGTCCGAGTCACTGACCGGCGAGGACCGGGTCCGCGGCGTCACCTTGAAGGACGGCCGCACGCTGCGCTGCGACGTGTTCCTGGCGGCGGTCGGGATCCGGCCCAACGTCGAGCTCGCGCGGCAGGCAGGGATCACGGTCAACCGCGGCGTCATCGTCAACGACCGGATGGAGACATCCGCGCCCGGCGTGTTCGCGGCCGGTGACGTGGCCGAGCACGGCGGGCAGGTCTTCGGGCTGTGGCCGATCGCGGCCAAGCAGGGCGAGGCCGCGGCGGTCAATGCGCTCGGCGGCAACCTCGAGCTCACCTCGGAGGTGCCGGCGACGATCCTCAAGGGCGTCGGCCTCGACCTGTTCTCGATCGGCCGACCCGCGGCCCAGCCGGGTGACCAGGTCGTGGTCTACGAGGACCCGGATCCGGCGGCTCCGTCCTACCGGCGGCTGGTGCTCTCGGGCGGACGGGCGGTGGGCGGCATCGTGCTGGGCAACCATCCCGAGGACGTCGCCGCGGCCACGGCGGCGGTCAAGAACCGCGCGGAGGTCTCCCCGGCTCAGGTCGCCGAGCTGCGGCGCGGCAACTGGGGGCAGCTGAAGGACGTGGGCCGGGTCTCACAGCCGACTGGCGCCTAGCACCTCGACCGGCTGGCTGCGGCCCTTGACCTGGATCGCGGACGGCGGGGTGAAGGCGAAGGCCGGCGAGGTCGCGCGGTAGACGGCGTCGGTCACCAGCACGCCTGGCCGGCCGTCCCGGTCGGCCAGGCCGGAGAGCCGGAAGGCCACGTTGGTGGCGTCGCCGAGCACGGTGACGAGCATCCCGGTCAGCTGGCTCACCGCCGCGGGCCCGAGGGCGACGCCCCAGCCCATCCGCACCGGGCCGCCCCCTGGATCGCGTAGGTCCAGGCCCGCCGCGATCCGCGGTACCGTCTCGGCCGCCTCCACCGCGAAGGCGACGGCCGAACGTGCCGGGCCCACAGCGTCACCGCCCGCGGCAGCGCCCTCGGGGGTGACGCTGTCGCAGGCGGCACTGTCGTAGGTGGCACCGTCCAGGGCGGCCGCCTCCCAGGTGGCGAAGAACGCGTCGCCCACGTAGTTGCTGAGCGTGCCGTGGTGCCGGGCGAGGATCTGCCGCAGTCCGGTGTAGAGACGGTCGATGTTCTCAAGCAGCACGCGGTCGGCGGTCGTTTCCGCGATCGTGGAGAACCCGATGATGTCGCCGACCACCATGACCATCTCGGTGACGCTGATCTCCCGGATGGTCTTCAGGTCCCGGGCCGGGCTGGTTGCGGTGGCGCCCGGCCCGGCCGCGAACCGCCGGGACCGGAACTGCAGTTCCGCGCCGCCTAGGCGGACCCGGTCACCCGGCTTGATCCTGACCGGGATGGACCGCTCGATCCGGTGCCCGTTGAGCCGGGTCCCGTTCGTGCTGTGGTCGGTCAGCCAGGCCTGGTCGAGCTCGAGGTCCAGCCTCAGCTCCAGGTGGGTCCGGGAGACAGCCTGGTCGTCGATCAGCAGCCGGTGCCGCTCGTCGACGCCGGCGCACTCGCGGCCGACCACCAGCCAGTCGTACACGGGCGTCGACCGCTCCCCGGCGCGGTCAGGCGCGAGGACGAGGGTCGCGGGCAGCGCGCTGGCGACGCCGGAGGCGGGCTGGTCGGAGCCGGCCTCACCGTCCAACGCCGGATCCGGTGAGCTCGAAGACGAAGACCTGCCTGCCGATGCGCAGGCTCCAGCCCGGTGGCAGCGGGCTCGGCTCGGTGCCGACCCGCGTCCACTCCTCGGCGCCGGGCGGGCTGATGTAGGTCCCGTGCAGCGAGCCAGCGTCAATGACCAGCACGGTGTCGCCCTGCACGGCGACATAGGCGTGCACGCGCGAGATCACGTTGTCCGGGTCCTGCAACAGGACCGGCGAGGCGGCGCCGTTCGCCACAGCGGGGTCGTGCTGCGGATCCCGGCCGAGGACGTAGCCGCGGTCCAGGATGATGACCGGCCCGTTCTCCGAGGTCAGCACGCCCACCGGCGGCTGCGCCGCCATCGTCGGACGAGCGGGCGGCACCGGGGCGCCGTGCGTCGGCACCACCACCGTGGGGTTGACCGGCTGGGGCGGCTCGGCCGCCCCGGGGCGGTCCCGGCCGGGCGCCTCGGCGTGCGAGCCGGTCTGCACCAGCATGGTCGGCTGGTGGCCCTCATCCTCGCTCTGGGGGACCGGGGCGGCCGGCGAACTGGACGGCTCCCGGCGGTCCGTACCCGAGGACCGCGACCACGCGAACTCGCCAGACCCCGCCTCGGACGTCCCGGCCCTGGCTTCCGCCTCGGCCGCGGCTCCAGCCCCCGACCCGGCTCCAGCTCCCGACCGGGCTCCAGTCCCCGACCCGGCTCCAGCCCCGGACTCGGACTCGACGGCGGTCCTGGACTCGGTTCCGGACGCGGCGGCGGTCCCGGACGCGGCGGCGGACATGGCCGGTTCCGGACCGGAGGCGCTCTCGGGCGCGGACATCGCCGGTTCCGGACCCGGGGTGCTCCCGGTCCGGGTCAGCACGAAGCCCTGGCCGGGCACCACTCCGTCCCGCAGGTCTGACAGCGGGTCAGCCTGCACCGGCTGGCCGGCCGCGGCGCCGATCGCCAGCTGCCCGAACGTGCCGGGCACGATCTGGTCGACCCAGGTCAGGGCCTGCTCGCCGGACAGCTCGCGGGTCGAGCCGCCCTCGGTGACCGTGCACCACACCGCGCCGCGCAGGAACATGACGACGCCGTCGCGGGCCGGGACGACGATGCCGAACGCCAGAGCGTCCCCGCCCAGCCGGCCGATGACCCAGCCGGCCAGGCGGGCCGCGATCGTGCTGGGCGGCACCTGGCGGTCCGAGGCGACGGCGGCGGCTAGGTCGAGGAGCTCCCGGGCGGCCTCGTCCGGGCCCGCTGAGTCATCGTCCGGCGCCTCGCCGCGCGGGATCAGGATGACCGTGTCCCCGAACCGGCCGACGAGGCCGCGGCCCGGCTCGATGCCGACGTGCGTTGTCATCTGCTCCATCGTGCTTTTCCTCTTCGTGGCCGGCAACCGGTCAGGAGTGAACTCCCTTGGTGGCGAACAGCCACAGTGCCGAAGTCGCCCAGAGCGCGATCAGCGACACGAAGACCACGCCGCCCAGCACGGGAAGGACCCACTTGGGCATCTTGTCACGCTGAAGCAGGCTGAGCATCTTGGCCACGAACGCGCCGTAGAAGATGCAGCCGAGCACCGAGTGCGCCAGCACCCGGGCCGAGTAGGTTCCGAAGCCCAGCGCGTAGAGGCAGTGGACGATGACCGGCACGGTGAGCAGGATCGCGATCCGCCCCGACCAGCGGTGCACGGCGGCCATCCAGGCCGGGGCGGCGCTGCGGGTTATCCGGTAGCCGGTGCCGAGCTGGACGACCGCGAACACGGCCGCCGCGGTGGTCAGCCAGGCCTTGGCGTACAGCGGCGAGGAGAAGCCGGCCACGTCGAGCGCGTAGTGGGTGGGGTGGTGCACCCTGCCGTAAACCCCAAGCGCGACGGCGACCGCGCAGCCGCTGCCCAGGGCGACCACGAGTGGCTTGGCGTATTGGTCACGGGCTAGGGGGACAGCCGTCTGTTCGGTCGTCATCGCACACGTTCCTTTCGCGCGCCGTGTGGTTTGCCCGCGCCGGGTCCGTCGTGGCCGCTCACGGGCTGACGACGGTGTCCTGGCCGGCGACGGGCGCGGCCGTGAAGCTGCCACCGTCCAGGGTGAAGCTGTTGGTGCCGAGGTTGAGCGGCGGTGCCGGGTGCCTGGCCTGGCCAGCCACGGCCACTCCGAGCTGGGTCCCGTCCGGCAGCACCGTCCAGCCGATCCGGGTGGCCAGCCCGTTGACCGTGATCCGCGCCTGGTAGACGCCGGCCGGGCGCGGGGACAGCTCGGCCGAGAACGGGAAGTTCAGGCCGGCGGCCGGCGTGACCGTGCCGAACAGCGCCAGGCCGGAGAGGGAGCCGGTGAGGGAGGCGCCATTTTTTCCCGCCAGGGTGACCTGGTTGCCGTTCACCGAACCCTGCAGCCAGGCCTCGATGGTCTGGCCGTTGCAGACGTAGGCCACGGCCTTGCGGCCCTCGGTGGCGATCGCCAGCGCCACCTCGTTCCCGCTGCTCCGGCCGGTGTATATGGCTTCCACCACGGTCTGCTCGGCGGAGAACGGGAAGCTCTGCTGGCCGCCGCCCAGCGTGACCGTGCCGAACATCGCCACGCCCGAGACCGAGCCGGACAGGGCCGCGCCGTTGCCCCCGGTCAGAGTGACCGTGTCGCCGGTTACCGAGCCCTGCAGCTGGATCACGCCGCCCTGGCCCGGGGTCAGGTTGGCCGCGGCCTTCCGGCCGTTGATGGCGACCGCCACGGCCACTTCGTTTCCGCTGCTCCGGCCGGCGTACAGGGCGCTCAGCGGCGCCTTCGCCGTCTGGGCGGGGGAGGCCGTGCCGGTCGCGGCGGCGCCGGCCGCGACCGTGCCGGTCGCCGACTTCCCGGCCACGGTATTGGCCCACAGGAAGATCGCGGCCAGGACCACGACGGAGGCCAGCGTGATCAGGGGTCCTCGTCTGCTCATCCCGGGTTACCGCCTCTCGGTCGCGGTCAACCGAACGCCAGAAAGACCCTCCATGCTGCCCCTCCCCTGCGCCAGGCCAGCTCGTCAGGGAGGCTGGTTTCGGCGCGCATAGCGCATTTTACACAGACCCCAGCCGCTTCAGTAGCTCCGTGTTCAATGGCTCGGCGGCCGGCCGTTTCCTGGCGGCCGGGGCGCCGGCGCGGCCCGGTGTCCAGCCCGGTGTTAAGCCCGGTGTTAAGCAGCGTGCTCAGGCGTCGGCGGGGACGGCCGTGACGTCCGCGCCGAGGGCGTTGAAGCGCTGGGCGATGGCGGCGTGCCCGCGGTCGATCGGGTAGCCGGGCGTGACCAGGGTCTCGCCCTCGGCGGCCAGCCCGGCCAGCACCAGCGCGATGCCGGTGCGCAGGTCATGCGCCACCACCTCGGCGCCCTTGAACGTGGCGGGTCCGTGCACGATGACCGCGCTGCCGTCGAGCTCGACCTTGGCGCCCATCTTGTTCAGCTCGCGGACCAGGGTGTAGCGGCCGTCGAAGATCGTCTCGCGGATGTAGCTCGCCCCCTCGGCCAGGCAGGCGAGCGCCATGATCGGCGACTGCAGGTCGGTGGCGAACCCGGGGTACGGGCTGGTGATGACGTTGATGGGGCGCAGCTCCCGGTCCATCCGGACCGAGACCACCGCGCCGTTGGTGCCGAACTCCACCCCCATCTGCTCCAGCTTCCACCGGACCACGCCGAAATGGTCGAGCGAGGCGCCGACGAGGTTGATCTCGCCGCCGGTGATGGCCGCCGCCATCGCGAACACGCCGGCGTCGATCCGGTCCGCCATCACGGTGTGCTCGACCGCGGTCAGCTCGTCCACGCCGTGCACCGTGATGAAGCCGGTGCCGCCGCCGGTGATCCGCGCGCCCATCTTGGTCAGGAACGCGATGACGTCGAGCACCTCGGGCTCTTGCGCGGTGTTGTCGATGACGGTCCGGCCCGGGGCCAGCGACGCCGCCATGATCAGGTTCTCGGTGCCGGTGTGCGAGGGCGTGTCCAGGTACAGGTGCGCGCCCTGCAGCTTGCTGGCCTTGATGTGGATGACCGTCTCGCCCTCGTCGACGACGGCGCCGAGCCGGGCGAAACCCCGGTAGTGGAAGTCCAGGTTCCTGCTGCCCAGGTTGCACCCGCCGACGCCTTCGATGACGGCCTCGCCGAACCGGTGCAGCAGGGCCGGCACGAACAGCACCGAGCTGCGGAACCGGCGGGCGATCTCGGCCGGAAGCACCGGGCTGGTCAGGTTGGACGCGTCGACCACCAGCGTCCGCTCGGTCTCGTGGAACTCGACGACGGCGCCGACCGCCTCGGCCAGCTCGACGGCCCGGCGGACGTCCTCGATCGGCGGAACGTTGCGCAGCACCGTGCGGCCATCAGCCGTGAGCAGTGACGCGGCGATCATCTTCAGCGCCGCGTTCTTCGCGCCCTGCACGAAAACCGTGCCGTGCAGCGGAGCGCCTCCGCGCACGCGGTAACTCGTCTCGGGTCCCAGAGTCATGGGCGCTAGCTTAGCCCGGCGAGGCGCTCGAAGACCGGACCTAGCCGCTCTGTGTACCGTTCCGGCCGGAATGCGTCCTCCAGCGCGGCCTCGGGGAGCGGCTGCCCGCGTGTCGCCGCCTGCTTGCGCAGCGTGTCCCGGAACGGGGTGCCGTTGTCCCAGGTATCCATGGCCGCGGCCTGCACCAGGGCGTACGCGTCCTCCCGGGTCATCCCCGCGCTGACCAGGTCGAGCAGCACCGCCGAGGAGTAGATCAGGCCGCCGGTGGCGTCCAGGTTCGCGCGCATCCGCGCGGCGTCCACGGTCAGCCCCTCGACCAGGCCGATGGTCAGGTGCAGCAGGTAGTCGGTGGCGATGGCGGCGTCGGGCAGCGCGATCCGCTCCACGCTGGAGTGTGAGATATCCCGCTCGTGCCAGAGCGGGATGCCCTCGGTCACCGGGGTCACGTAGCCGCGGACCACCCGGGCCAGGCCGGCGATCCGCTCGGAGCGGATCGGGTTCTTCTTGTGCGGCATCGCCGAGGAGCCCTTCTGGCCCGGCCGGAACGGCTCGGCCAGCTCCCGCACCTCGGTCCGCTGGCCGTGCCGCACCTCCAGCGCGACCGCCTCGCAGACGGTGGCGGCCAGCGCCAGCGCGCCGACCCACTCGGCGATGCCGTCCCGCATCACGACCTGCGTGGCCACCGGCGCGGCCCGCAGGCCCAGGGCCGGCATGACCTCGGCCTCGATGGCGGGATCGATGTTGGAGTAGCTGCCGACCGGACCGGACAGCGTGCCCACCGCTACCGCGTCCCTGGCCCGGACGATCCGGTCCCGGCAGCGCGCCATGGCGAAGGCGAAGTCCGCCACGCGGTGCCCCCAGCTGTCGGGTTCGGCGTGGATCCCGTGGGTGCGGCCGGGCCGCAGCGTCCCGGCATGCTCAAGCGCATGGTCCCGCAGCGCCGCGACCAGCCGGGTGGCCTTGGCGGCCAGCAGGTCGGTGGCCTCGGCGAGCTGGATCGCGAGCGCGGTGTCGAGCAGGTCGGAGGAGGTCATGCCGTAGTGCACGTAGGCGGCCGCCGAGCGGGGGGTGGTGTTGTCGGCCCAGGCGGTGAGGAACGCGATCACGTCGTGATCAGTGACGGCCTCCACCGCGGCTACCGCCTCGGGAGTGGGAGGTGGGGCCGAACGAACCGGCTGCACGCTCCCGGCAGGCACCGTGCCCGCCCGGGCGTGCGCCTCTAGGACGAGCACCTCCACCCGGCACCACAGCTCGTACTTGTGCGCCTCGCTCCAGACCCGCCCCATCTCGGGCAGCGTGTACCTCTCGATCATGGCTCCACGGTATCCGCCAGTAATAGACAGGGTCACAGAGCCGCGGCGATGTCGTGGCGGTACCAGCCGCCACGCAGGGAAATCGTGGCCGCCAGCTGATAGGCGCGGGCGCGCGCGGTCGCGATGTCCGGGCCCGAGCCGACGACGTTCAGCACCCGGCCGCCGGCCGACACGAGGTCCCCCGCGGCGTCAGTGGCGGTACCCGCGTGGAGTACGTAGGAATGCTGCTGACCGGGGTCGCCGGGGCGTGTCATTACGGTCCGTTCGGCATCAAAGAATTTGATCTTCTCGCCCTTCACCGGGTTTTCCGGGTAGCCCTCGGCGGCGATCACCACGACCACCGCGGCGCCGGGCCGCCACCGGGGAGGTCCCGTGCCGGCCAGGGTGCCGGCCAGATCGCCGGCCGCGGCGGCGTGCAGCAGCGGCGCCAGCGGGGTGGCCAGCCGGTCCAGCACCACCTGCGTCTCCGGGTCGCCGAAGCGGGCGTTGAACTCGACCACGCGCAGGCCGGCCGGGGTCAGGCACAGGCCGGCGTACAGCAGGCCGCGGTACGGCGTGCCGCGTCGGCGCATGGCGTCGACGGCCGGGGTGATGACGGTGGCCACGGTGCGTTCGACCAGGTCGGCTGGGGTCCATGGCAGCGGAGCGTAGGCGCCCATGCCGCCGGTGTTCGGCCCGGTGTCGCCGTCGCGGGCGCGCTTGAAGTCCTGGGCGGGCAGCAGCGGCACCGCCGTGACGCCGTCGGTGACCGCGAACAGCGAGACCTCGGGACCGTCGAGGAACTCCTCGATCACCACCGTGCCGCAGGCGCGCGCGTGCGCCCGGGCGGCGGCCAGGTCAGAGGTGACCAGCACGCCCTTACCCGCGGCCAGGGCGTCGTCCTTCACCACGTAGGGCGGCCCGAACGCGGCGAGTGCCTGGTCTACCTCGGCGTCGGTCGTGCAGGTGAACGAGGCCGCGGTCGGGATCCCCGCCTCGGTCATGACCTGCTTGGCGAAGGACTTCGAGCCCTCGATCATGGCGGCGGCGGCATCCGGGCCGAAACACGGGATGCTGGCCTCCCGCAGGGCATCAGCCGCCCCCGCGACCAGCGGGGCCTCCGGGCCGATCACCACCAGGTCCGGGCTGAGCTTGCGGGCCAGCCGGACGATCTGGTCCGGGACCGGCGAATTTGGGCCGATATCCGGGTGGGTCTCGGCGAGCGCCGCGATGCCCGGGTTGCCCGGGGCCGCGTGCAGGCTGTCCACCTCCCGGCTCAGGGCGCGGACGATGGCATGCTCACGGCCACCCGACCCGATGACGAGAATGCGCACGCCGTGAGCCTACCGGCCCCGCCCGGGGGAGTCGGGTCGGAACCGGGTCGGCAGCCCGTGCCGGGCTCAGGGCAGCAGCGGCCGGAGCTGGAGGGTCTGGTCGCGGCGCGGGCCGACGCCGACCGCGCACACCGGGGCGCCGATCATCTTCTCCACGGCCGTGATGTAGGTCCGCGCGTTCGGCGGCAGCTCGTCGAACGAAAGGGCCTTGGAGATGTCCTCCCACCAGCCGTCGAAGTACTCGTAGACCGGCGTCGCGTGGTGGAACTCGGTCTGCGTCATCGGGATCTCGTCGTACCGTTTCCCGTCCACCTCATACGCCACGCAGACCGGCACCTGGTCCAGGCCGGACAGGACGTCGAGCTTGGTCAGGAAGTAGCCGGTGATCCCGTTCACGCGGGTCGCGTACCTGGCGATGACCGCGTCGAACCATCCGGTGCGGCGCGGCCTGCCCGTGGTCACGCCGTACTCCGCGCCCGTCTTGCGGAGCCATTCGCCCTGCTCGCCGCGGAGTTCGGTGGGGAAAGGGCCCTCGCCGACGCGGGTCGTGTAGGCCTTGACGATGCCGATGACCTCGGCGATCCGGGT
Organism: Streptosporangiaceae bacterium; assembly: GCA_052144275.1. GTDB lineage: Bacteria > Actinomycetota > Actinomycetes > Streptosporangiales > Streptosporangiaceae > Palsa-504. The sequence goes on along the minus strand of JBKQQQ010000429.1, from coordinate 4,720 downwards.
CGGGCCGATGCCGGACCCGGCGCAGGCGCCGCCCGCCGTGGGGGAGGAGGAGGTGACGAACGGGTAGGTGCCGTGGTCCACGTCGAGCATGGTGGCCTGCGCGCCCTCGAGCAGCACCACCTGGCCCTGGTCGAGGGCCCGGCCCAGCACGAGCCCGGTGTCGGCCACGTAGGGGCGGAGCCGTTCGGCGTACCGCTCGTACTCGGCGGCGCATGCCTGCGGGTCGATGCCGCGGCGGTTGTAGACCTTGCCGAGGATCTGGTTCTTCTCGCGCAGCACCAGCTCGAGCTTCTTGCGCAGGATGCCGGGATCGAACAGGTCCTGGACGCGTATCCCGACCCGCGCGATCTTGTCGCCGTAGGCCGGGCCGATGCCGCGGCCGGTGGTGCCGATCCGCGCGCTGCCGAGGTAACGCTCGGTGACCTTATCCAGCGCGCGGTGGTAGGGCATGATCAGGTGCGCGCTGGCCGAGATGAGCAGCTTGGAGCAGTCCACGTCGCGGGCCTGCAGGCCGTCGATCTCGTCGAGCAGCACCTGCGGGTCGATCACCACGCCGTTGCCGATCACCGGGACGACGCGCGGTGACAGCACGCCGGACGGCAGCATGTGCAGGGCGTAGCTCTCCTCGCCGATGACGACCGTGTGGCCGGCGTTGTTCCCGCCCTGGTACCTGACCACGTAGTCAACCCGGTCACCGAGCAGGTCGGTGGCCTTGCCCTTGCCCTCGTCACCCCACTGGGCCCCGACTAGCACGATGGCGGGCATACGCATCCCTTCGGCTGGCACAGGCTCCGGCCGGGCTCCGCGGCGGGTCCGCGGGTCCCGGCCTGGCCGCGCACGATGAAGCCCCCGCTCGGGCGCAAGCGCGGCAGGGGCTCTTGCGTTCTGAGATTACCCGTAAAAACGCCAGGTAAGCCAGCCGGAATCGTCCCGCTATGGCCCAAAGCTCCTGCGGTTATGCCCCGGTGCCTAGCTCGGCGGTGCCGTGGTTAGCCGGTGCCGTGGTTAGCCGGTGCCGAGCTCGGCGGCGGCGGCCGGGCTGCTGTCTCGCAGGAACTGGTCGCAGCGCTTGGCCTCGTCGTCCTCGCCGATGGCCGCGGCCGAGGCGGCCAGCATGTGCAGCGAGCGCAGGAAGCCGCGGTTCGGCTCGTGCTCCCACGGGACCGGGCCGTGGCCCTTCCAGCCCGCGCGGCGCAGCTGGTCCAGGCCGCGGTGGTAACCCGTGCGCGCGTACGCGTAGGCGGTGACGGCATCGCCGCGCGCGAACGCGCGTTCGGCCAGCTCGGCCCAGGCCGCCGAGTACGCAGGGAAGCGCGCCGCGACGTCGGCGGGCGGCTCGCCCGCCGACAGCGCGGCCGCCGCCTCTTCGTCGGCGGGCAGGTAGGTGGCCGGCGGCCCGCCGAGCAGGTTCTGACGTTCCATAAGTACGTGTCCCTGGCTTGAAGTACGTGTCCCTGGGCTTGAAGTACGTGTCCCTGGCTCAGCTGAGGCGGTGGCCGGCCGACATCAGGTCCTCGCAGGCGTGCGTGACCCGCTCGGCCATGCCCGCCTCGCCGGCCTTGCCCCAGCTGCGCGGGTCGTACAGCTTCTTGCTGCCGACCTCGCTGTCCACCTTGAGGACACCGTCGTAGTTCTTGAACATGTGGCCCGCGACGGGCCTGGTGAACGCGTACTGGGTGTCGGTGTCGACGTTCATCTTGACCGCGCCGTAGGAGATCGCCTCCCTGATCTCCTCGAGGGCCGAACCGGACCCGCCGTGGAAGACCAGGTCGAAGGGCTTGTCCTTGCCGTACTTCTGGCCCACGGCCTCCTGGATCTCCTTCAGCACCAACGGCCGCAGCTTCACGTGCCCCGGCTTGTAGACGCCGTGCACGTTGCCGAACGTGGCGGCCAGCAGGTACCGGCCGCGCTCGCCGAGCCCGACCGCCTCGGCGGTGGCCAGGGCGTCCTCCGGCGTGGTGTACAGCTTCTCGTTGATCTCGCCGACGATCCCGTCCTCCTCGCCGCCGACGACCCCGATCTCCATCTCCATGACGATGCGGGCGGCCGCGCACTCGGCCAGCAGTTCGGCCGCGATCTCCAGGTTCTCCTTGAGCGGCACGGCCGAGCCGTCCCACATGTGCGACTGGAACAGCGGCTGCTCGCCGCGGGCCACGCGCTCCTTGGAGAGGGCCACCAGCGGGCGCATGTAGCCGTCGAGCTTGTCCTTCGGGCAGTGGTCGGTGTGTAGCGCGACGTGGATCGGGTACTTCGCCGCGACGACGTACCCGAACTCGGCCAGCGCGACCGCGCCGGTCACCATCTCCTTGACCGCGCCGGAGAGGTATTCCGCCCCGCCCGTCGATATCTGGATGATCCCGTCACTGCCGGCGTCCGCGAATCCGCGCAGCGCGGCGTTCAGTGTCTGGCTTGAGGTGCAGTTGATCGCGGGGAACGCGAAGCCCCGCTGCTTGGCAGTGTCGAGCATCTGCGCGTAGATCTCTGGGGTCGCGATTGGCATGACGATGACTCCCTAGGCTTGGACTGACCCCACTCTAGACAGTCAGGCCTGAACCTCTGTAGGGACCTTGGGCCTGACGACTCTAGACATGAAGCGAGCATGAAGATGCACTGGGCAGTGCCCGGGATAAGGTACAACAGACAGCCATGGAGAGTTTTCTCACCTCGGCGGGGTACGCCGCGCTCATCCTTTTTGGCTTCCTGGAGGCGGCGTGCATCCCGATCTCATCCGAGATCACGTTCGGCTTCGCCGGGGTGCTTGCCTACCAGGGACACCTTAACCTCGCCCTGGTTATCATCATCGGCTCGCTGGCCGAGCTCGCCGGATCCTACGCCTCGTACGCGGTCGGCCGGGTCGGCGGCAAGCCGCTCGTGCACAGGCTCGGGCGCTACGTGCTGGTGACCGAGTCCGACGTGAGCCGGGCCGAGCGGTTCCTGGAAGGCCGGGGCGCGTGGGCCATTGTGGTGGGGCGCATGCTGCCCTTCATCCGGGCCTTCACCTCGATCGTCGCCGGCCTGGTGCGCGTCCCCGCGATCCGCTTCGGGGTCCTCAGCCTGATCGGCACCGTCATCTACGCGACCGTGCTGTCTTCGCTCGGGTACGCGCTCGGGAGCGAGTGGACCAAGGTCAGCCACGGGCTGTCGATCGTCGGGTACGTCCTGTTCGCGATCGTGGTCATCGCCATCGTCGGCTTCGTCGCCTACCGCTTGCGCCAGTTCCGGCGTGAGGGCCAGCTCCGGCCCGGGTCTTCGGACTCCGGCCCGGCGGGCCGTGGTGACGCGGGCCGTGGTGACGCGGGCCCGGCCGGGCGGGGTCAGGAAGCGCGGCCCAAGCCGCGGTCGCACCGGGCAGAGCACCGGGCGGACAAAAACGATAGGTCAGACGCCGAGGTCGGCTAGGTCGTAAGCGGCGCGGTAGGCAAGCCCGCGCTGCGTCACGTTCTGCCTGGCGCCCCGGTCGACCAGCACGGCCACCCCCACGACCTCGGCGCCGGCCTCGCGCAGGGCCTCCACCGCGGCCAGCGGGGACGCGCCGGTCGTGGACGTGTCCTCGACCGCCAGCACCCGTCGGCCGGCCACGTCGGGACCTTCGATCCGGCGCTGCGTGCCGTGCTCCTTCTCCTTCTTCCGCACCACGAACGCGTCGACGGGCGTGCCCCGGCCGGCCGCGGCGTGCATCATCGCGGTGGCGACCGGATCGGCGCCCATGGTGAGCCCGCCGACCGCGTCGTAGGCCAGGTCCGCGGTCAGGTCGAGCATGACCCGGCCGGCCAGTGGCGCCAGGCGCCCGTCGAGCAGGATCCGGCGCAGGTCGACGTACCAGTCGGCGTGCTGGCCCGAGGAGAGGATGAAGTCGCCGCGGACGACGGCCTTGGCCTTGATCGCCGCGAGTAGTTCGGCCCGGTCGTCGCTCACAGTGTCTCCTGGTAGCTCACGGGAGGTGATCCTAAGGGATGCGAGTCCGCTGTGGTCGCCCGCGCGCTCTTCGGCGCTGTGGCCACGTCTCGGATCGCTTCACGCGTACCGTTAACCTCGTCCGGACAGCGAATTGTATATATATTCGATAATCGGAATTTCAACACGGAAGATCCGAGCTAAGCGGACATTTAGGGGGCCTATGGAGGGTGTCGCATGGCTGGTCCCGGGCCGCTCCACGCTTCCACCCGCGCCATGCCCGCGCGCCCGGCCGGTGCCCGCCACGACTTTCCCGCATGCCCCATGAGTCCCGCGCGCCCGGCCGGTGCCCGCCACGGCTTTCCCGCGTGCCCCATGCGCCCCGTACGCCCGCCCCGCAACCCGGATCCGCCCCTCCGCCCGCCGCCGTAACCGCCACGATGGAACATCGTTGCTGTCCGGGCAGCAACGATGCTCCATCGTGGCTGCTAAACCTGGGGGCCAGGGCCGCGCGCGGAGTGATCAGGGCTTGACGCGCACGGCAGAAGAGCTACGCACCAGCCTCCATGATCCACGGATATTCCGCGAAACCCGGATGTTCCAAAGATCTTTGTGTTCGGATGGGCACCCACGGAGCGCTCAGGCATCATCTCACTCATGAGTTCGCTGCACTGTGAGCTTCGCCCGGGGAACGAGCACGCGGACGGAGGGGCGCAGCGCATCAGTGCCGCGCAATCCGTTCGAAAGGACCAAACCACTTCGGAGTCGCGACGTTTTCTGTGTCCTCTGTGGCCCGGGTGGCGGGGTTTTGCGGCGTGACTAACGT
>JBKQQQ010000428.1:0-4529 GCA_052144275.1 Streptosporangiaceae bacterium | reverse complement strand
CACGCTGACCGGCTGTCGGGGCTGCTCATCGCGGCCGAGGAAACATATGAAACCCATAAGGAGTACCTGATATGCCACTTGGACGCAGACAGCGGGTCGCGACGGTGGGGGCTGCCGCCGTGGCGACAGCTATATCCCTGGCCGCATGCTCCTCGTCGAGCTCCTCGTCCACCCCGGCGAGCAGCAGCAGCAGCTCCGCGACGAGCAGCGCCTCCTCCAGCAGCGCCGCCCTCAGCGGCACGCTCAACGGGAGCGGATCGACGCTCCAGCTCACCTACCAGGAGGCCGCCATCTCGGCCTTCAAGACGGTCCAGTCCGGCATGACGGTCAACTACGGTGCCGGCGGCTCGGGCAAGGGACGCACGGACCTGGCCTCCGGGGTGGTCAACTACGCGGCCTCGGACTCGCCGATCCCGGCCGCCCAGGAGGCGAGCTTCAACGGCAAGACGGTGCTCTACTTCCCCGACGTGATCGCCCCGGTCACGGTCTCTTACAACCTGTCCGGCCTCAGCAAGCCGCTGCAGCTGTCGGCACCGGTCATCGCGGACATCTTCCAGGCCAAGATCACGACGTGGAACAACTCGGCGATCGCGGCGGACAACCCCGGGGTCACCCTGCCCAGCACCCCGATCACCATCGCAGTCCGTTCAGACTCCTCGGGCACCACGCAGAACTTCACCCAGTTTCTCGTCGATGCCACGGGGGACGGATGGACGCTCGGCACCAGCTCGACCATCAAATGGCCCTCCACCGCCCGCGCCGGCAACGGCAACGGCGGGGTGGCATCGATCATCAAGTCCACCCCAGGGGCCGTCGGGTACGTGGACTACTCCGACGCCAAGGCCTCCGGGCTGACCTTCGCTTCGATCAAGAACAAGGCCGGCGACTACGTCGCGCCGTCGGTAGCCGGGGCCTCCGCCGCTGCCAGCCAGGTCACCGTCAAGCCCAACCTGACGTTCAGCGCGATCTGGGCGCCCGGCGCCAGCTCGTACCCGATCAGTGCTCAGTCGTACGTTCTGGTCTACGAAACTCAGGCGAACGCGAACGATGCGAAGATGCTTCAAGCGTGGGTCGGCTACCTGATCGGAGACGGCCAGAAACTGCTCACTGGTCTGGGTTTCGCTCCGCTGCCCTCTAGCATCCAGTCGATGGCCCAGGCGCAGATCAGCAAGATCGGCATGTAATAGTGAACGCTGTGAAGCACGCAGATCAGATTGGCTGGTCGTCGTGAGCGCTGTGACGCAGGTGGATCCGGCCGTCCCGGCCGGATCCACCCGTGCCCTGTCGGAGCGGCGCCCGCTCGGCGACCGCGGCTTCCAGGTCCTTGCGCTCGCGTGCGGCCTGCTGGTGCTGGTGATCCTCGTCCTGATCGCCGTCTCGACCACCCAGCAGGCCTCGTCGTGGTTCAGCACCGAGGGCCTGAAGATCTTCACCAACAACTGGAACCCCGGGGCCAACCAATACGGCGCGCTGGCCTTCATTTACGGCACGGCCGTCACGGCGGTGATCGCGCTCGTGATGGCCGTCCCGGTCAGCCTGGGCATCGCTCTGCTGCTGACCGAGGTCGTGCCGTACCGGTGGTCGCGGCCGATCGTGTACGTGATCGACCTGCTGGCGGTGGTCCCGTCGGTGGTCTGGGGCCTGTGGGGGATCCTGGTGTTCGCGCCGTGGCTCCAGCACATCTACACCTCGATTGCCTCGGGCGTCGACGGCGTCCCGGTGCTCGGCCCGCTGTTCGGGCAGCCGGTGAGCGGGGCGTCGTTCTTCACCGCCGGCATCATCCTGGCCTTCATGATCACGCCGATCGTGACCTCGCTGTCGCGCGAGGTTATCGCCACGGTGCCGGCGATCGACAAGGAGGGCGCGTACGCGCTGGGCGCCACCCGGTGGGAGATGATCCGCGGCGCCGTCTGGCCGCACAGCCAGGGCGGCGTCGTCGGGGCGGTGCTGCTCGGCCTGGGCCGGGCGATGGGCGAGACGATCGCGGCCGCGCTGGTGATCGGCTCATCGCCCGCGATCACGTCGCACCTGTTCGCCCCCGGCTACAACATGCCCGCGGTTATCGCGAACCAGTTCGGCGAGGCCTTCGGCGTGTTCCGCGCCGCGCTGATGGGAATCGGCGTGCTCCTGTTCGTCTTTACGATCATCATCAACGTCATCGCCCGGGGGATCGTGGATCGATCCGCCCGGCGGAAGCGGGGTGCCTGATGACCGTCGCCGCCGAGCAGTCAAAGGTCAACCTGCGGGAGCCGCCGTCCTGGCGGCGCACCAAGAACCGCATCGCGACCGTGCTGATGGTGCTCGCGTTCGTACTCGTGATCATCCCGCTGGGGTTCGTCCTGTTCACGGTCATCGCCAAGGGCGCCTCGATCATCAGCTGGTCCTTCCTGACCAGCTCGATCCCGGTGAACGTAGCGCCCGCGAACGTGGGCGGAATCGGGCCGGCCATAGTCGGCACGATCGAGATCACGGCCCTCGCCACGGTCATGGCGGTGCCGCTCGGCATACTGGGCGCGGTCTACCTCAACGAGTACGGCGGCAAGAACTGGCTGGCGCGGCTCATCGGGTTCATGAGCGACGTGATGACCGGCGTGCCCTCGATCGTGATGGGCCTGTTCATCTTCTCGATCTGGGTGCTGCACTTCGGCTTCTCGGGCCTGGCCGGCGCCTTTGCCCTGGGCTGCCTGATGCTGCCGATCGTGATCCGCTCCACCGATGAGATGCTGAAGCTGGTGCCGGACCCGTTGCGCGAAGCGAGTTACGCCCTCGGTGCCACCAAGTCCCGCGTGACCCTCACCGTGGTGTTGCCGGCGGCGATCGCCGGAATCGTCAGCGGCGCGCTGCTGGCCGTGGCCAGGGCCGCAGGTGAGACGGCGCCGCTGCTGTTCACCATCCTCACGGTGACCACGGTGAACAAGAACGTGTTCAGCGGCGCCAACACCTCGCTGCCCTCGCAGATCTTCTCGAACGCGACATCGCCGTATGTCGGTGCGCAGGCCCGCGGCTGGGGCGCGGCGCTCACGCTCATCGTGATTGCCTTTGTCCTTATGGTGGTCGCTCGCTTCGTCACCGCACGATTCACCAGATATTCGCGCTAGGAATGCCGGAGCAGAAAGGCACGCTAAGAAGGTCATGGAACAGCCTGAACAGAACGTCGTCGCCAAGACCGAGATGCCCAAGCCGGCCGCCCTGCAGGATACGCAACCGTCGGACGCAGCGGTCTCGGGTACATCGGGCGAACACGTCTTTAACACCAAGAACGTCTCCATCTTCTACGGATCCTTCCGGGCCGTCACCGACGTCTCGCTGACGATCTACGACAACGAGATCACCGCGTTCATCGGCCCGTCCGGGTGCGGCAAGACGACCGTGCTGCGGACGTTGAACCGGATGAACGACCTGGTGCCGGGTGCTCGCGTCGAGGGCGACGTGGATTACCGCGGGGCGCCGGTGTACGCCCCGGATGTCTCCGCGACGGCAGTTCGCCGGCGCATCGGCATGGTCTTCCAGAAGCCGAACCCGTTTCCGAAGTCGATCTACGACAACATCGCCTACGGGCCGCGCATCAACGGTGAGCGCAAGAAGTCCAAGCTGGACGAGATCGTCGAGCGCTCGCTGCGCCGGGCCGCGCTGTGGGACGAGGTGAAGAACCGCCTGAACAGGTCGGGCCTCGCCCTGTCCGGCGGGCAGGCGCAGCGGCTGTGCATCGCCCGCACCCTCGCCGTCGAACCGGACGTGGTCCTGATGGACGAGCCCTGCTCGGCGCTCGACCCGATCGCGACGGCCGCCATCGAGGACCTGATGCGTGACATCAAGTCGCAGTACACCATCGTCATCGTCACGCACAACATGCAGCAGGCCACGCGGGTCAGCGACCGCACGGCCTTCTTCTCCGTGCTCCGCAACGAGAAGAGCGACACCCGCACGGGCGTGCTCGTGGAGTACGACCGGACTGAGAACATCTTCCAGAACCCGCGCGACTCCCGCACCCAGGCCTACGTCACCGGCCGGATGGGCTGAGCCGAGCGACGCTCAGCCACCGCGTGAGGGCGGTTCACGACCCTATGGCCTTTGCCGACGACTCCCCTGGCGGGCCGGCGCGAGGTGGCCGAGACGGCCACCCAGCTGATGACGGTGTCGGCGTCGACTGTCACGTACCGGCGGCGGGGTGCCGGGCGGCGGTGAAGTCTGGCCAGCCGCGCGCGGGTCCCGAAGGCGGCGTTATCTTCATCGATGCCGGCCTGATAGATCGCGAGCGCGGCTGCGGCCTGGCTTCGCGGCAGAGTGGCCTTGTGGCGGGCATGGCTTTGCCCCCGCTCAGCCGGCCATCGCGTAGCCGGTAGCCGGTGCGGCATCGCGGGCGGCCTGGCAGATGCCGCAGCGGATGGTGCGCGCAGGGGGTTCGACGGCGACGACGCGGTTGATCACCATGGTGCGGGTCAGCCAGCGGGCGGTGACGTGCGCGTGGTCGTGGCAGACGGCGGCGCCGCAGTCGGCGCAGATGGCGACGGCATCGACGTGGTCGCCGA
>JBKQQQ010000427.1:0-10865 GCA_052144275.1 Streptosporangiaceae bacterium | reverse complement strand
GCTCGCGGCCGAGGCGGCGCAGGCCGGCGCGACGCTGGAATACGGACCCCAATGGCAGGGGTACTACTTCGCCTCGGGCGGCGCCAAGGTGATCAACCGGCTGGTCGCCGCGGGCCGCGCGCTGCCGCGCGCGATCGTGTGCGCCAACGACCAGACCGCGCTCGGCGTCATGTCCGCACTGCGCGAGCACGGCGTAAGCGTGCCCGCACAGGTCGCGGTGACCGGCTTCGACGACATCCCGATGGCGCGCCACCTGCACACCAGCCTGACCACCGTCCGCCAGCCGATTAGGGAGATGGGAACGACGGCCTTCGACGTGCTGTATTCGATGCTCAACCGCGAGACGCTTCCGGCCCGCGACATCGTGCTGCCCACCGAGCTGATCCGGCGGGAGAGCTGCGGCTGCGCGGTACCGGCCAGCACCCACCGGTACCGGATATGAGGCCGGATATGAGCGGAGGCTGGCCATGCGCATGATCCTGCGCCGGATCGCGTTCTACGTGATCACCGCGATCGTCGCGATCACGGTGAACTTCTTCATCCCGCGGCTGATGCCGGGCAACCCGGCACTGGCCGTGATCGGCCGGATCCAGGCCACGGAGTCCAAGCAGGCCATCGCCGCGCTCGAGCAGCAGTACGGCGTCCAGACCAAGACCGGGCTGTTGGGCCAGTACCTGCAGTACTGGGCTCACCTGCTGCACGGGAACCTGGGCACCTCGCTGAACTTCTACCCGGCCTCGGTCGGCGGCCTGATCCGCGCCGCGCTGCCCTGGACCATCGCCCTGGTCGGCACGGCCACGGTGATCAGCTTCGTGCTCGGCACGCTGCTCGGCGTGGCGGCCGCCTGGCGGCGCGGCAGCTGGCTGGACGGGGTGCTGCCCGCGATGACCTTCTTCCAGGCGGCGCCGTACTTCTTCGTCGCGATCCTGGCCGTCGCGCTGTTCGCGACCAAGCTGGGCTGGTTCCCGCCGAACTCGGGCTACGACGCCACCACCTTGAACCCCGGCCTGGACTGGCCGTTCATCTCGAACGTGCTCGACCACGCGGTACTGCCCGCGGTGACCATCGTGCTCGCCTCGATCGCGGGCTGGACCATCGGGATGCGCAACATGATGATCACGACGATGGACGAGGACTACGTCCTGCTCGCCGAGGCCAAAGGACTGCCGGCCCGACGGGTGATCAGCTACGCGGCCCGCAACGCGCTGCTGCCGAGTGTGGCGGGCTTCTCCCTGGCCGTCGGGTTCATCGTCTCCGGGGCGCTGCTCACCGAGATCGTCTTCTCCTATCCCGGCATCGGGTTCCTGCTGTTCACCGCGATCGGCAGCAACGACTACCCGCTGCTGCAGGGGATCTTCCTGATCATCACGTTCGCGGTCCTGCTGGCCAACCTGGCCGCCGACTTCGTTTACGCATTCCTCGACCCGCGGACCCGGCAGGAGGCCTGAGATGGCGAAGTTGCTCCGGTCGCCGAAGATCATCATCGGACTCTGCCTGTCCGGCGCGTTCGTGATCCTGGCCATCGTCGGCCCCCTGGTCGCCCCGTACAACCCGAACACCAGCGTGTCCACCACCAACGGCACGCCGATGCCGCCGTCGGCGGCGCACTGGCTCGGCACCACCCAGGTGCAGCAGGACGTGCTGTCCCAGCTGCTGGCGGGCGGGCGGAGCACGATCCTGGTCTCGCTCATCGCCGGCGTGGCGGCGACCGTGCTGGCGGTGGTATTCGGCGTGACGGCGGGCTATTTCGGCGGCGGGGCCGACGACCTGCTGTCCATGCTGGCCAACATCTTCCTGGTGCTGCCGGCGCTACCCCTGCTCATCGTGATCTTCGGGTTCCTCGGCAGGGGCGCCAACCCGAACGACATCGTGATCGGGGTCATCATCAGCATCACCGGCTGGGCGTTCGGGGCGCGGCAGCTGCGGGCCCAGACGCTGTCCATGCGCAGCCGGGACTTCATCGACTCGGCGCGGATCGTCGGCGAGAAGAGCTGGCGGATCATGACCCACGAGATCCTGCCGAATCTGGTGCCGGTCGTCGCGACCACGTTCCTGTTCACCGTCATCTACAGCGTCGGCACCTACACCGCACTGTCGTTCCTGTCCGTCATCAGCCTGTCGCACTGGAGCTGGGGGACGATGCTCTACTGGGCGCAAAGCGGCCAGGCGGCCCAGCAGGCCCGGATCGAGTGGTGGTGGTTCCTACCGCCGGGGCTGGCGGTGGGGTTGTTCGGCACCGGGCTCGCGCTGCTCAACTTCGGCATCGACGAGTACGTCAACCCGCGGCTGCGGGCGGCTGGTATCACCGGCCGACGCGCCCGGCGGGCCGGGCTCCCCCGACGGCCTCGGCTGGGCCTGACGCCAGTGCTACCGGGCCGGAGGGCCGAATCATGAGCGAGCTGGCCGTCATGGAGGCGAGCGACATCCTGATAGAGGTGTCGGGGCTTTGCGTCGACTACGGGCTCGGGGACGGCGCGGTGCACGCGGTGGTGGACGCCGAGCTCACGCTGCGCCGCGGCGAGGTGCTCGGCCTGGCCGGAGAAAGCGGCAGCGGGAAGTCGACGCTGGCCTACGCCATCACCCGGCTGCTGCGGCCGCCCGGCATCATCACCGCGGGCCAGGCGCGCTTCGGCGCGTCGGTCAACCTGCTCACTGCCGGCCAGCGCCAGCTGCGGGGACTGCGCTGGAACGAGATCGCGGTGGTGCTGCAGAGCTCGATGAACGCGCTCAACCCGGTGCTCAGCATCGGCACCCAGCTCTTCGACGTGCTGCGCGCGCACCGGCCGGAGATGACCCGCGCGGCGCGGCGGGCCAGGTCGGGCGAGCTGCTGGAGATGGTGGGCATTCCCGCGGACCGGCTGGGCAACTTCCCGCACGAGCTCTCCGGCGGCATGCGCCAGCGGGTGATGATCGCCACCGCGCTCGCGCTGGATCCGTCCGTGGTGATCCTGGACGAGCCGACGACGGCGCTGGACGTGGTGACGCAGCGCGAGATCCTCGAGGAGCTGATGGCGCTGCGCGACCGGCTCGGCTTCGCCGTCCTGTTCATCTCGCACGACCTCTCGCTGCTGGCCGAGATCGCCGACTCGATCGCGGTCATGTACGCCGGCCGACTGGTGGAGCGGGCGGGCGCGAACGCGATCTTCCGGGCGCCGCGGCACCCGTACTCCCTCGGCCTGCTCAGCTCGTTCCCCGCGCTGCACGGGCCACGGCGGGTGATGGAAGGCATCCCGGGTTCCCCTCCCGACCTGCGCAACGCGCCGGCCGGGTGCACCTTCCACCCGCGCTGCCGCTTCGCCTTCGACCGCTGCCGCCACGACCCGCCGCCGCTGCTCGACCTGGACGCGGGCACCCGGGCCGTCTCCTGCTGGCTGCAGGACGGCACCGCGGTGGTGCCAGAGGAGCTGGCACAGGCCGTGCCCAGCTCCCCCGACCCTGCGCCGATAGGGAGTCAGCCGTGACCGTCATCCCCATCGACCGGGCCGAACGGGCCGACCCGGGGCACCCGCCGGTGCTCGAGGCCCGCGGCCTGACCAAGCATTTCCCGGTGCGCCGCGGCGCGCGCCATGCCGTGGTGCACGCAGTCGAGGACGTCACGCTCACGCTGCCCGATGCCGGCATCACCGCGGTGGTCGGGGAAAGCGGCTCGGGCAAGTCGACACTGGCCCGGATGCTGGCTCAGCTGATCAAGCCGACGGCCGGAGCCGTCCTGCTCGACGGCGAGGCGGCGCCGGCCCGGCAGCGCTACGCCCGCCAGGTGCAGCTGGTGCTGCAGGACCCGTTCTCCTCGCTCAATCCGGTACACAGCGTCCGCTATCACCTGGCCAGGCCGCTGCAGATCCACGGCGTGAACGGGGCCGGGAATGGACGCGGGAATGGGCCCGGGAATGGGCAGAGCCTGGACAGCCTGGTCGCCGACCTGCTCACCCGGGTGTCGCTGACCCCGGCAGACCAGTTCGCCGCCAAGTACCCGCACGAGCTGTCCGGCGGGCAGCGGCAGCGGGTGGCGATCGCGCGAGCGCTCGCCGTCCGGCCGCGGGTGCTGCTGGCCGACGAGCCGGTCTCGATGCTGGACGTGTCCATCCGGCTCGGCGTGCTCAACCTGCTGGCGGACCTGCGCGAGCGCGAGGGCCTGACCATCCTCTACGTCACGCACGACATCGCGTCCGCGCGCTACCTGGCCGACGTGATCGCGGTCATGTACGCGGGCCAGGTCATCGAGTCGGGTCCGGCCGCGCAGGTCACCGACGAGCCCGCGCACCCGTACACCCAACTGCTGCTGTCCGCCGCGCCCGACCCGGACCGGACGGAGCCGCCGTCGCTGGCGGGCCGCGGCGCACCGCCGAACCTGATCCGGCCGCCGAGCGGCTGCCGGTTCCACCCGCGCTGCCCGCACGCCATGCAGGTATGCGCACAAGAGCGGCCCCCGGCCGCGGAGATCGCACTGGGCCATTCCAGCGCGTGCTGGCTGCACGTGAAGGGCCTCACCGCGGCCCAGTCCCGGCCGCTTCCGGGGGCCGACCGGAACCCCGGCAGCAAACCAGCAGGCCCGGACGCCGGCTTTAAGCCCGGACCCGTGCCCGGAGAGGAGAAGCGATGAACCGGCCCGGCACCTAACCGCCCGGCCGCGAGGCCTGGCCGTGCGTGAGCGGCCCGGCCGCGAGGCCCGATAACTCATCACCCATGCGGTGGCCGGAGGGCGGTAAAGCCCGGCCGGCGTCGCACGCACCTCGTTATGACGGACCCCGACACGGTCACCATGACAGGCCGGCGAGCAGCCGGCCGGGCAATCGGAGTTTAGACATGAATCACAGGACTGTAAAAGCCCTGGCCGCAGCGACCATCCTCGCCCTGGGCGTGGCGGCCTGCAGCAGCGCAGGCTCGTCTTCAAGCACCCCGACCACGTCGACGGCCAAGATGGGGCCGCCGCTGGTCATCGTGGACAACACCGGGCAGGTATTCGCCCAGACCTTCAACCCCTACGTGTCGACCTCGCTCGGCACCGAGGAGAACATGCAGTCGCTCACCTACGAGCCACTGCTCGAGTTCAACCTGATGCAGCCGACGTCGGCGCCGGCTCCGTGGCTGGCCTCGGCCTATGCGTGGTCGGACGGCGGCAAGACGCTGACGTTCACCATCCGGCCGGGCGTGAAGTTCAGCGACGGCAAGCCAATGACCGCCGCCGACGTGGCCTTCACCTTCAACCTGCTGATGAAGAACAAATCGCTCGCGTCCGGCGCCCCCGGCCCGACCCCGCTGCCGACCAGCGCGACCGCGCCGAGCGCGACCACGGCCGTGCTCACCTTCGCCCAGCCCGAATACGCCAACCTGTTCCTGATCGCGTCGACTTACGTCCTGCCGCAGCACATCTGGCAGGGCGTGAGCAACCCGGCGACCTACGCCGACGCGAATCCGGTCGGTACGGGCCCGTACGAGCTCGGCTCATACTCCTCACAGAAGGTCACGTTCAAGCAGAATCCGTACTACTGGCAGAAGTCCATGGTGCACGTGCCCGAGGTGATCTTCCCCAGCTACGTGAGCAACACCACCGCGAACCCGGCGCTGGACAGCGGCCAGATCGGCTACGCGGGCAACAACGTCGCCAACGTCCAGTCCAACTTCCTGTCCGCCAGCCCGGACAACCACACCTGGACGTCGGGCCAGCCGTGGTTCGCGTCCAACAACGTGGTGACGCTCTGGCTGAACGTGACTAAGGCCCCACTAAACGACCCGAAGGTGCGGCTGGCGATCAGCGCCGGGATCAACCGGCAGCAGCTGTCGTCCCAGGGCGAGACCAGCTATGAGCCGCCGGCCACGTCATCCAGCGGCCTGCTGCTGCCGGTCGACAACTCGCTGCTCAACTCGGCTTATACCAACGACCTGTCTCCGACCAGTGACGCCGCGAAGGTCAGCCAGCTGCTGACCAGCGACGGCTACACCAAGACCGGCGGCAAGTGGATGAAGAACGGCCAGCCGATCAAGTTCGCCATCGAGGACCCGTCGTCCTACACCGACTACGCCACCGACGCCGCGCTGATCGCCAGCCAGCTGAACGCCGAGGGCTTCGAGGCCTCCTTCGACGGAGTCCAGGCCACCCAGTGGTCCGCCGACTTCCCGGTCGGGAACTTCCAGGCCATGATCCACTGGGGCGCGCAGGGCCCCAACCCGTACTACTACTTCGACAACTGGCTGGACAGCACGCTGTCCGCGCCAGCCGGCCAGCCGGCCGGCGGCGACTACGGCCGGTTCAACAGCCCGCAGGCCCAGGCGGCCCTGGCGCAGTTCGCGGGCAGCAACGACGCCGCCACCCAGCAGCAGGCGCTGAACACGCTGCAGGGCATCGTGGCCACCCAGGCTCCGGTGATCCCGCTGCTGTACGGAGCGGCCTGGTACGAGTACTCCACCAAGGACTACACGGGCTGGCCGACCCAATCCAACCAGTACAACGACCCGGTCCCCAACTCCCCCTACATCGAGTACACCCTGCTGCACCTCACCCCGGCATCGTGAGCCGCAGCGCCATATGAACACACCACGCGAAGCGCCCGGCCGCACCAGCGGCCGGGCGCCAGCCCACAACGCCCAGGATGCCCGCGACCTCGACCTGCTCGCCGCGCTCAGCCTGGACGACAAGGTGCGCCTGCTGACCGGCGCGGACAACTGGCGCACCTGCCCGCTGCCTGCCATCGGGCTGCGGGCCATGGTCGTGTCCGACGGCCCGGCCGGGGTCCGCGGCATCACCATGGACGAGCGCAACCCGTCGGCGAGCCTGCCCTGCCCGTCGGCCCTCGGCGCCACCTGGGATCCCGCCCTGGTCCAGGCGCTCGCCGCCGCGCTCGGCACCGAGGCCAGGAGCAAGGGCATCGACATCTTGCTGGCACCGACGATCAACGTCATGCGCACGCCGCTCGGCGGGCGGGGCTTCGAGTCGTTCGGCGAGGACCCGGTGCTGATCTCCCGGCTGGCCGTCGCGTTCGTCCGCGGCCTGCACCAGGCCGGGGCGGCCGCGGCGGTCAAGCACTACGTGGGCAACGACTCCGAGACGCAGCGCTGGACCTATGACGCGCGGATCGCCGAGCACGTGCTGCGCGAGCTCTACCTGCTCCCGTTCGAGTCCTGCGTGCGCGAGGCGGACGTGGACCTGGTGATGACGGGCTACAACAAGGTCAACGGCGTCACGATGACCGAACACGGCCCGCTGCTCACCCGCATCCTCAAAGACGAATGGGGCTTCGGCGGGGTGGCCCTGTCGGACTGGCACGCCGCGCGCAGCACCGTGGCCACCGCCATCGCCGGGCTCGACCTGGCCATGCCGGGCCCGGACGGGCCGTGGGGCGGCCAGCTAGCCGCGGCGGTGCGGGCCGGGCAGGTCGGCGAGGACATGGTCGACGCCAAGGTGCTGCGCATCCTGCGGCTGGCCCGCCGGGTCGGGGCGATCGGCGGCGCCCCAGCCCCGCAGGCCGCCGCTTCGGACGACCAGACCCCGGACGGCGGCGCACCGAACGGCCGGGGACTTCGGGATCCGGTCCTCGCCGACCCGGCGCTGCTGCGCCGGGTCGGCGCGGCGGCGTTCACGCTGCTCCGCAACTCCGGCGGCGCGCTGCCCCTGGACCTGGGCGCGATCCGCAGCATCGCGGTGATCGGCCCGAACGCCATCAGCCCGGTCACCCAAGGCGGCGGCAGCGCGACCGTGCCCCAGGTCAGCGTGTCGACCCCGGCGGCCGCGCTGACCGAGGCGCTGGCCGGCCTGGCTCAGGTGACAGTGCGGCCGGGCTGCGTGACCTGGAACATCGTCCCGGAGCCGCCACGATCCGCGCTGCGCGACCCGGATACCGGGGAGCCGGGCGTCCGGGTCGAGTTCCGCACCGAGGATGGCGCGCTGGCCGCCACCGAGCACCGCAGCGCCACCATGTTCACCTGGTGGGACGGGCTGCCCGAGGGCGTCGGCCGGGGCGGCCGGGGCACCATCGTGCTGCGCACCCGCTACCTGGCCGCCTACGACGGCCCGCACGTGATCGGCGCGGGCGGGGTGGGCCGGCTGGCGCTCGCCGTGAACGGGATCGAGGTGGCTGCCGGCCACACGGACGTGCCCGCCGACCCGGTGGAGGCCATGGTCAGGCCGGGCGAAATCAGGGCGACCGTGTACCTCGCGGCGGGTCGCGAAGCCGAGATCGCGATCTGCTTGCGGCCGGACGACTGGCCGCAGGGCCCGGTGGCCATCCGGCTGGGCCTGGTGCCCGCGCCGGACGACGACACGCTGCTCAACCAGGCCGTCGAGGCCGCGCGCGCCGCCGACGCCGCCGTGCTGGTGGTCGGCTCCGGGCCCGCCAGCGAGAGCGAGGGGTTCGACCGCCCCGGGCTCGCCCTGCCCGGCAGGCAGGACGAGCTGGTACGCCGGGTCGCGGCGGTGAACAACCGGACGATCGTGGTGGTGAACGCCGGGATGCCGGTGCTCATGCCGTGGGCGGAGGCGGTGGCGGCGGTCGGTTACGCCTGGCTGCCGGGCCAGGAGATGGGCACCGCGCTCGCCGACGTGCTGCTCGGCCAGGCCGAACCGGGCGGCCGGCTGCCGGTCACGCTCCCGGCCGCCGAGGCCGATTGCCCCGTCCTGCACTCGGTGCCCGCCGAGGGCAGGCTGGAGTACCAGGAGGGGCTGCTGATCGGCTACCGCGGGTATGACCGCGCCGGGACGAAACCGCACTTCCCGTTCGGCCACGGCCTGGGCTACACGACGTGGGCGTACGAGTCGGCGGCCGCGGACGCGCCGGTCGCGGCGCCGGACGTCGACCTCGGCGTGACCGTCGTGCTCCGCAACACCGGCCCCCGGACCGGGCGGGAGATCGTCCAGGCCTACCTGGAGCCGCCGACGGCGGATCCCGGGCGCCCGGTGCGCGTGCTGGCGGCCTTCGCCGCGGTCACTGCGGCGCCCGGCGAGCACGCCGAGGCCAGGCTGACCGTGCCGGCCCGGGCCTTCGCCCGCTACGACGAGGCGGCCGGGAGGTCTGGGGCCTGGGTCCGCCCGTCGGGCGAGTTCACCATCCGCATCGGCCGGTCATCGGCTGACCTGCCTCTTCACCTGCGGGTTAAATCATTTTGAGGCCGAACGGACTCCGGTGGCAGCCCCGGCTCACGCTGGAGCGAGGCGGGCCCGCCGCCCTGGTCCGGCGTTACGGCGTGACCAGCCGGAGACCAGGATCCAGAGCGCGCAGGTCGGCTGGATCGGAGGTAACGACGGGCTGGTCGGCGCGGCGCGCGCAGAGTCTCCCATACCAGCCAGCGGCAGCGGCAGGCCAGACGGCGCCGGCCACCGCGGGGCGGCCGGCGCCGTACCCGGTACGTCCCGGTAAAACTACGCACTAGCCGGGTATCAGAACCGCCATGGTTCCCTCTGTGTATCTGAAAGCTGTTTCCTCAGCCGATCTAAAGCGGATCAGCTGAGGTGCCGTCTCGCCGCGATGAAGCTCGGCGTTGATTATTCGGTCGAATTTGTCGCGGCCGGGACAATGGTGCGCGCGCGAGCCGCGCAAGTTGATCAAGGGGGAATTGATAGTGCCCAGTACTCCGAACCAGTATCATCTCCAGGGCGGGGGAATCTCCGTATCCTATTACCCGGACGGATTTGGTCCGCCTATCCTGGATCGCGGAAGCCTCATCTTCGTATATCAGGACGCGCACCGGTCACAGTCGTTTTTCAGCAACCAGGTGCGGACCGTCAAGGTAGACGACCTGGGCATGATCGTCAGCGTGACCCTCGTGGAGAGCGTGGACACGGGCGGCACGACGTTCAGCCTGCTCGTCCCGGACGTCCAGCTGCCCGCGGAGCAGACCTCGGTCTCCATCTGCACCGAGGGCATCACCACGGTCCACCGGGTGTTCGTCGCGCTGATCGGGCACCCGCAGAGCGAGACTTACACGGTCACCGCTCTCGACGGAACGGCGGCCGTCGGTCCGCTGCCCTTGTAGAGCCCGCGCGGAGAAGGCCGGTCTGGCTCTGAAAGGAAGTCCTGAAGAGCCAGACCGGCCTGCTCCCGTTATTTGAGGGTGACGCTGGCGGTGAGCGGAAGGGACGCCGAGGAGGAGCCCGCCGAGAGCGCGAACGTGCCTGCCTCGAGGGTCCAGCCGCCGTCGGACCAGTGCGCCAGGACCCGATCGGGGATCAGGATCCCGACGTTCACCGTCTCACCTGGGTCCGCGTCAACGGCGGCAAAGCCAGCCAGCCACTTGGCCGGACGCTCGACCGCCGAGTCGGGACGGGACGCGTAGATCTGGACGACCTCACGGCCGGACCGCGATCCGGTGTTCCGCACCTCGACGCAGACCGCGACGCCGGGAACGCCGGGCGGCTTCGGTACCTCGCAATCCACGGTGATCGACTCATAGGACCAGGTGGTGTAGCCGCGGCCGTGACCGAACGGGAACAGCGGCTCGCGGCCGTCCCGGTCGTAGCCCCGGTAGCCGATGAACAGGCCCTCGGAGTAGGAGAGCACGCCGTCGGCCGGCCGGGCGGACGGCAGGCCGTCCTGCGACATGGGCCAGGTGGTGGGCAGCCGCCCGCCCGGTTCGGCGTCCCCGAGCAGCACGTCGGCGAGCGCGTGACCGAACTCCTGGCCGCCGAACCAGGTCAGCAGCACCGCCGCCACGTCATCGACCCAGGGCAGCAGGACCGGGGCGCCAGAGTTCACCACGACCACGGTCCGCGGGTTGGCTGCTGCCACCCGGCGGACCAGTTCGTCCTGGCGCCCGGGCAGCGCCAGCGACGTGCGGTCGAAACCCTCGCTCTCCACCTGGGCGGTGGTGCCGACCACCACCACGGCCACGTCGCTCCCGGCAGCCACCTCGACCGCCGCCGCGATCTCCTCGTCATC
>JBKQQQ010000426.1:0-9946 GCA_052144275.1 Streptosporangiaceae bacterium | reverse complement strand
CCGGCCAGGAATAGGGTTCGCCGGGACCCTGTTTTGCGGTCCCGGGCAACTGCCGCGTGGCTGGCCCGGGAAGGGGCGGGCTCACTCTGCTGACCTGGAAAGGACTGTTGGATGCGAGCGCTGCAGTTTACGGCTTACGGAGGTCCCGAGGTCCTCACATGGGGAGATGCTCCTGTTCCGCACGCGGGGCCGGGGCAGATCAGGATCGCTGTGCGGGCGGCTAGCGTTAACCCGGTCGACTGGAAACTGCTGGCCGGGGCCATGTCCGGTGGCCAGCCCCTGGCCGGTACGGGTTATCTCGGATACGACGCCGCCGGCGTGGTGGACGAGGTCGGTGAGGGGGTCACGGGGGTCTCCATTGATGATGACGTGTTCGGCCGCGGCCAGAACACTCAGGCCGAGTACGCCGTGCTGGACGCCTGGGCGGCCAAGCCGCCGTCCACCGGCTGGGCGGTGGCAGCTGCGGCCGGCGTGGCCGGCGAGACCAGCGAACGCGGTCTTCGCCTGCTCGGCGTCAAGGCCGGTGACACGATCTTCGTCGACGGTGGCGCGGGCGGCGTGGGAGCGGTCGCCGTGCAGATGGCGGTGGCCCGCGGGGCGAGGGTGATCGCCTCCGCGAGCGAGGCCAACCAGGGCTACCTGCGGGAGATCAGGGCGATCCCCGTGCTGTACGGCGAGGGCGTGGCCGCCCGCGTCCGGGCCGCTGCCGGCGGGCCGGTCGACGCCGTGTTCGACGTTCCGGGCAAAACCCCGGTCGAGGAGCTGATCAGCCTGGTATCCGAGCCGTCCCAGGTACTGTCCATCGCCAACTTCGCAGCCGGCCAGGCCGGAGCCCGGGTGACCGGTCGCGGCGCGGACAGCAGGCCCATGCAGGCGCTGGCAGTGGTTGCTGAGCTGCTGGCACAGAACAAGCTCGTGATCAAGGTGCAGACGTTCCCGTTCGACCGCGCCGCCGAGGCCTACCGCATCAGCCAAGGCGGCCACGTCCGCGGAAAGCTCGTCTTGATCCCCTGACCGCGGCGACCGCGGCCAGGTCGCCCGGATCCAGCGAGGTGACCACTGCACCTCGGCCGGGTCGCGTGGTGACCAGCCCTTCGCTCTCGAGGTTGCGCAACGCCGGCGCCCGGCACCAATCAGGCCACCGGGTTCAGCACCTCGCCGGCGGGCTTCACCGTCCGGCTGGACGTGCTGACCGGCGGGCATGTGCGGGCTACGGCGACCCTGCAGCGCCGGTGGCTGGTCACGGTCAGCGTTCAGACAGTGCGGCGCGACGGCTTCGCCGGCCTGCTGTATACATCGGCCGCGATCCGGCCCGGCGCTCCCGCCGTGGTCGTGCTGGACGGCTCAGAGGGCGGTTTCGACGCTCTCCCCGCCGCCGCACTGGCGATGAGCGGGTACCCCGTCCTGGCGCTAGGCTACTTCGACGAACCCGCGCTGCCGCAGTGCCTGTGCTCGATCCCGCTGGAGTACTTCGCCCGCGCCGTCAGCTGGTTGCGCGCCCAGCCGGCCAGCCGCGGCCGCCCGGTCGTCCTGTATGGCGCGTCGGCCGGCGCCGAGGCGGTCCTGCTGCTCGCCTCCTACCTGCCGCACCTAGCCGACGCCGTCGTGGCCGACTCACCCTCCGCAGTCGTCACCCCCGGGACCGGCGTGGAGCCCGGCCCGGCCTGGACGTTCGGCGGCAAGCCGCTGGTGCCCCTGACGAACATCCCGGTCACCCGCATCCGCGTCCCGCTGCTGATGGGCGACGGCGGCCAGGACGCCGCATGGGACGCCGCCATCTCGGCCAGCCTCATCATGCAAGAGCTGCGAGGATCCCCCGACCACGCCCCGGCCACCAACCGGTACTACCCCAATGCCGGGCACTACTTCTTCGGCCTGCCCCCGTACTTCCCGTTCTTCACCACCACCTTCGTAGAGGGAATGGGCGGCAGCACGCAAGCCGACGCCCTGGCCACCGAGCAGTTCTGGGCCCGCATGATCACTTTCCTCAACCACCTCACAGTCCACCAGCCCGTGCCCTCCTGATCCAGCGATCCGACTCGGACTGCCAGATCGGGCCGAGATCAAGGACTGGGCGGACGGCATCGCCCGCGACCTGAGCGCAGCCTGACCGGGCCGGTGCCATGTCTGGGTTCGCTGCGCGAAACGCCTGTGGCGATCGCGAGGAAGGCACTGCCGATCAGGCCGCCCGCAGCGTCCGGTGCAGGGCGGACGGGTTTGGCGTAGCTGACGTCATCGTGTTACTGCTCGCGCTCTCCCTGTATTTCCCGCGCGACGTATCCGCCGCCGGAGCCTCAGCTGCGCGTCACCTGGGAACCGCTACCGGCCGGCGGGGATATGGCGGCACAATTGCCCGGCCTCCCGGTACCGGCCCTGGCCGCGATCACCCGCGCGAGCCTGGCGGGGCCTGGGCTAGCGAGGTTGCCGGGCTGGCCTGACGCCGGTTCACGGCGGGACCTTCGGCCCTGGGCGGCTGCCGCCCCGATCGCCATGGTGGAAGGGAGACGATTGAGATGAGGATTGAAGGCCTGCGCCGCCTCGGTGATGCTTGCGTTCGCCGCCATCCGGGCCGCACGCCGGGGAATGAGGCGCATCAGCGGCTCGATCAGCCACCGGCCAATCGGGTCCCCGTCACGTCATCGCAAGCGTGAACCGGAGGATCGAGTCACTTCGTGAGGCCGCGCTCGCCAACGGATCCCCCGGGCCCTAGCACAAGACGCGCGTGATTAAGCTACCCGAAGCCGTCGCGGCCGGGGTGGGCTTCCTTCTCGCCGGCGACGGGAGCCGCCACGCGGCGGCGATGACCGCCGCGGAGATCGCCGCGATGCCCGCGCCCGCCGCGGCCGTCAGCGCGCTTGAGGATCTCGCCGCCGGGCGCCACCACGCGGCGAACTCGTTCGCTCCACTCTAGAGTCACCCGCTCCACGGGTACGGCTCGGTCCCGCCGGGGCCGGTCAGGAACCGCGTCCCGAAGACGTCGTCCGAGACCCACGTGTAGAGGAACGAGCCGCCGGGAAGCGGGGGCGCGCCCGGGCCGAACGAAGTCGCGTTCGACGGCGCCGGCCACGGCTGGAGCCCGGGCTTCTGGATGCTCTGCGAACCGAACGCGGGCTGCTGCTCGTAGAGGTAGACCCGCGCCTGGCCGGCCAGGTTCGGGTTGCCCTGACTGGCGCCCGGGACGATCGGCGCGGACCCGCCGGCCACCAGGTCGATCTCGACGCGGTCGAACAGGTCCCACACCTGAGTGAGCCGGACCGGCCGGCCCCCCGCCGGGACCGCGTCGACGATCCTCTGGAGCTGCGAGAACGTGACCGGCGAGGGCTCGTTGGTCCAGTTCAGGGCCACCACCCCGCGCTCCAAGACGCCGACGGTCACAACCGGCGGGGTCGTCTCGCCGGCCTGCACCTGGCCGCTGGAGTCGAATTCAACGAAGCCGCCCACGGGACGCCCCAGCACGATCTGGTGAAGGTCGCCGAAATCGGTGTCCGGATTGTCCGGTGAGGAGAAGTACACCGGGCCGCCCCACCAGGAGCCCCCCGCGAGCTGCGCTGCGCCGTAGGTGAAGAACGCGTCCTCCCGCGCCGGAACGTCATACGACGATGACGGTGTTTTGTTCGCCGGCGTCGTGGTGATGTTGCTGATCCACGAGAGCGTGATCAGCCGGTGGCCGCTGTCGACCCAGGGCCGCAGGTTCCCCGTGACCATCGTGGGCCACGGAATCTCCAGCACAGTCGCCGGCGTCCCCGGCGGCTGCCACGCAGCCAGGCGGCCAGGCGAGATCTCGTTGTAGAAACCGGTCACCAGTCCCCCGAACTCCTGCTCGCGATCGACTCCGGGGCCCTCCACGAACGTGATGAAGTTCTCGATCATCACGGCATCGAAGTACGGCTGGAACCACTGCATCCACTGTCCGGGGTAATTCGGGAAACCCACGTTGCCGACGACCGCGCCGTCGGGCTTGTGCCTGCGTATCCGGGCACGGATCTCCCTCAGAAGCTGGGTATATGCCCAATTCTGGGCCCCCTGCCGGCCGGCGTCCTCCTGCGCTTCGGCCAGCGTCTGAGACCCGCTGGCAACGGCTTCTGCGATCCAGTTGGCGAACGGGTCCGCCGGGTCGGACGGGTTCAGCTCCGGAATGCGCGAGCGGTGCGTGTACAGGTGCGCATGCGGAGTGCTGTTGCCGGCGCTCTCGAGATCGCCATAGCACGAGTGCCGCAGCTGCACGACGTCGACGAACACGCCATCCGCCCCCAGCCCCATGATCACATCGATCCACGCGAGCATCGCGTCGACATACGACCTGGTGTTGCAGCATGGCACCGGAACCCCCGTCAAGCCACCCGTGCCGAGGCCGATGCCGACGCCGACGACCTTGAAGGCTTGCGTGGTGACCGATCCACCGAGCGCCTTCTCCCACCACACTGACGAGAACTCCACGCCCATGTACGTGTCCGACTCCAGGGACGGGATCAGGCTGGGATCCTGCGAGGTGATCGAGACCGCCGGCGGGCCGACGGAGAACGTGATGTAGCACAGGCACTTGATCCCGAGCTTGTGACACTCCGAGATGAAGTTGGCGTCCAGCGGTGCGTGCTTCACCACCAGATCCGTCGTCGTCGTCGCGCCCTGCGGAGTGCCGAGGACGTACCACGGGAAGACCGGCGGATATGCCTGTCCGCCGTGGGACGAGAAGCCTGTCATCTCGTTCGCCGCGATCATGAAGGCACGGGAGTCCATCAGCCAATCCTGCGCGGGATCCGCACCTCCTGCCGCCGGGGCGGCCGACGCTTGGCTCCCAGGGAAACGTCCAGGCGTCACGTCCACTAACGTTCACCCCTCTCGTCCGGACCTGCTTAGCACGTCCCCGCTGCTATTGCCCGCGCAACAACTTGTTTCAGCACCCAGGTACGCCCCCCAAGGGGCCGCGGCGGACGCCTTCGCAGCCGCCACCGCGGCCCTGCTGGACCACCTGGACGTCCGCTCCGGACCGCGGCAGCAGAGCATACGGCTGATCCTCAACCTGATCTGGCTGGTCCTGTGCGGCTGGTGGACGGCCCTCGCCTGCGCGCTGGACGGCCTGATCTGCTTCGTCCTGATCATCACGATCCCGTTCGGGATCGCCGCGTTCCGGATCGGCGGGTACGTGCTGTGGCCGTTCGGGCGGCTGGTTCCCCCTCCCGTGCCACGGCGTGGCAGCTAGGGCTCCCGGTAGATGCGGGCGACAGCCCTGGCCGCCCGGGACTTGCCTCGGCCTACCCGCAGTGACAGCCGATGGACGCGGCATATTACGAGGACCTGGCCGGGCGGCTGTACGGGCTGCCCGCAGGCCCGCTAACCGGAGACGATCCAGATTGGCCTCAGCTCGCCGCCGCTACCGCAGCGTCGGCCTACTGCTCCTTGCCGTGACCCGCTACCGTGTCAGATCTAGCTAGGTATCACGTTCTGTTACAAACCCTCGCGAGCTTGACGCGCTATATCCGCCCAATTGCGCGGACATCGGCTTCGCCGCGGTGGGAGTCCCTGTCGCGCAGATCCGGGTGTTCGGCGCGCGGCACGGTCAGACCCGGCGAGTCTTGGGCGCGGTCGGCTCTTCCGGTCAATCCTTGGGCCGCCGGGCCTGGTTCACCTCGCGGGCGACCGCCCAGGCGTCCGCCACCTGGCCCACGTGCTCGAGCTTGCCGGGGTTTTGCATCGAGCGGATCGTCTGGATCTGCCCGTGGAGTACGTCAAGCGCCATGGTGCTGAGGACCTTGCCGTCCCGGTCGCGGAAGATCGCTCCTGGCTGGCCGTTCACCTCGCGTGGCTCCACCGTCATCTCGATCCGGACGAGCCAGGGGAAGATCGAGGCAAGCACCCGGGCGACATTGCCGGCGCCCATGACCGCCCTGGCCAGCTGCGGGGCCTTGCCGCTGCCGTCCGCGACCAGCTGCCGCGGAGCATCAGGCGGTCCTTGTCAGCACCGATGGAGAATTCGGCCAGCGACGGTTGCACAACGCAATCGGCCACACCTGTGGCTCAGGTGCAGCGACTGGGAGGCGAGCGAGGTCCTGGCGGATCACCTGGATGAAGTGTTGACATTGCTGGAGGCACGAAGCGACCTGACCGTACGAGTGTCCAAAGAGGGCCTTAGCGACTCTTCCAAATGGACCTGAGCCGACTACTACCGTCCACGATCAGGCCGAAGATGAGGTAGGCCATCCACGCCACGATCCCTTCCGCCCGCCCGCCCCGTGAACCGAGTTACAGAGCAGGCGGCACAGACCGAGCACGCGAGTGACCAGTGTTCGTGAACCGCGGCGGATGTCCGGGACGGTCGACCGACGCACTATTCTGCATGCCGAGAAGAGTGCGCCTGCACGGATACCAATTGTGAGGGACAGGTGGCCGCATCCTCCCGGACCGGGCGGAGGCAAATAACGCTGGGGAAGCTCGGACGACGCGATGCATCATCATCCTAGAGCAGGGCACGAAGCGCGCTCTTCTGCCGCCGGCCGCTCGGTCTGGCGATGGCCCGGATGATTCAGAATCGGCCTCCTGGTTTAGAGCACACAAACCAGGTCCGATCCTCGCTGTCGTCATTGACGTCGCCGCCACTTTCAATAGTCACTATATTGACAAACCTTTCGCCCAGCGATTCCCGTATCTTTTCCGGCGGAAACGATATCGTCCTGATGACTTCTGTGAGCGATTTGTATCTGCCGTCTGGCTGGAGCTCAAGTACTTCGATGTTCCAGTCGAACACTACTTCATCGCTTGTTCGTACCCTTATGTGGAGGTAGTTCTCACCGAATCGCTGAACTGTCCCCGGGATGCTCGCCATCATCTTAAGGCTGTTTGTGGTATAGGTGTCGAAGACAAGCACGCCACCATCGTTCAGGTGCCGGTAGGCGCAGTCGAAAAAGTTCTCCCAGGCTGAGAAGTCGGGCAGGTGATTGATGCCGTGGTAGACGCAGATGATAGCGTCGAATTTCACGTTTAGCTTGAAGCGGCTCATGTCTGCCCGATGTAGCGGGGTTCCCTCGGGCAGCTTCTTATGGGCAACAGCCAGCATGCCCGGTGATATATCGAGACCGCTCACCCGGTACCTGTCCGTTAGAGCCGCAATAATTCCGCCAGTTCCGCAGGCAACCTCTAGCAACGTCACGGCCTGGCCGTGAGCGCGTTTGATAATACTGTCGATAAACGCGGTCTCGGTAGAGGAATCACCCGTCACGGCATCGTAATGCCGGGCCAGCAAATCATAAGTTGCCACGATTTAATTCTATATGGGACGCTGAAGTCGCGCAATCGCCTGCGATTTTTCGCGGCCTTGGACAAAGAGCGGACTTCCGTTCGAAGTAAGGCTGACGCCACCGGCGCGACGGGTGGCCCCCTAGCCAACATCCGGATCTGCCGCGTGCAATGTGCGTCGGGCTGTTGCTGCCGGTGGGCCAGGCGGTGCCGTTGCGGAGCTTTGGTGCAGTGATAATGCCCTGATGCCGTGCGTGCCGGGCGGGTGTGCGGACTGCGCTTGTCCTGGTGGCTGTTCGTCGCTTTCGTGCAGTTCCGGGCGGCGCGGGTGGCCCGGAGGGGGTCGTTGGGCCCTTGCCGGGAGGACCGAGGGCCCGGGCACGGCTGCCGGACGCCGCTGGCGTGGCCGCTGCCCGTCCCGTGATGCTTCCCGCGAGGAGTGCGATGAGATGAGTGTCAGGTACTACGACGCGCTGTCACCGGTCCGTGAGTCCGGGGTCGGCCTGCCCGGCGTGGTGGCCGGTATCCGGCTTCCCTACCGGGTGCTCGCGTCGATCAGCGTGCCTGCGGGCCGGATCGTCCTCGCGTTCGTTTCTGATAGCGCCCGGCTCAGCCGCATGTTCGCGGCCAACTGGGCTGCGGCCGGGACCGGTCAGCAGCCGGACGCCACGCTGTGCGCGCTGGCCCGGCCGGCTTGCGGTTACGGGCTTGATGGCCGGTGGGACCAGGCGCGATGGTGGTCGCGGGAGCACAAGATGATGCTGGTCTTCGGATTTGGCTCCTACCGGCTGGCCAAGGTGTGCGTCCGGGGTATCTGCTCGGCCGTGAGCGGGGACGACATGGTGTTCGTGCACGGCTGTACCTTGTCCGTCGGCGCGGGCCCTGACCGGCGGGGTGTGGTGATCACGGGGAGTTCGGGTGCGGGGAAGACCACGCTGGTGGCGGGGCTGCTGCGGCATCGTGAGTATCCGGTGGCGGTGCTGAACGACGACTGGGGTGCGGTTTCGCTGGCTCGCGGGGATGCGGTCAGCACGGGGGAAACGATGCTGCACATGAAGACCGGGAGCGTGCTGGCCCTGCGTCCGGGCTTCTTCGCCAGCGCGCCGGCGGGCTCGTACGCGCGCGATCTGTCCGAGCGGGACCGGGCCGCCCGGATGCTGGTGTCGCCGGAAAGTGTCTACGGGCCGGCCTGGAGCACTACGGCGACGGTGGTGGAGCAGGTGGCCGTGGTGGTGCGCGAGCCTGCGGACTGGCTGCCGCCCGGCGGCAAAGGCGAGGCGGCCAGGGCGCTGGACAGCGACGGTGACGCGACCCTGATCCACCATCACGAGGCGTTCTTCAACGGATCACTGATCCTGACGGCGGAACAGGACAGGTTGCGCGAGGAACGGCGCTACCGGCAGCTACTTGATCGCGCAACGGTGTCGTGGATAAATAACTGGAGTACACCTGAAGCCCTGGTGGACAACTTCATCTCCGCACTCATGAAAATCAGGTAGGTACAGCACTTCGCCGGCTTGACAGCCGACAGCGTCAGCCGGCGAGAGCGATACCGCTCATGGGATTCTGCGCGACCTCTCATGACCCTGACCGGGCGCACTTATCTGCCGCAGGGAGCATGGCCGGCATGTGGCCTGTGCAAGGCGCGGCGTCCGGCAGCCGGATGATCGGCATTCGCTGTCGGTCGGGATTTGCCGTTGTGGCCGGGAAGCACCGCCACGTTCGGTGGCGCGCGCCTGTGGTGACGGGTTAAGTGGTCTGCGCTGGGCTTACTACCCGGGCGGTGTGCGCGCTAGTCCGGGCGGCGTCCAGCACGGCCGCGGTCGCGACGGCGTCCCACGGGTCGACCGGTACGGAAATCCGAATCCTAGCGGCGGTTCTGGTACACGGTGAGCGGGGACTCCGCGCTGCTCGGCGAGCTCGACGGCCTGCCGGGCGGATTTGGGCATCCGGGGCGAACGGCTTGTCGCACGCGACGGCCGCTGACCGGCCGCCCCGACACTGCCCTTGGGCGTGACAGGATCGCGCAGATAAGGCAGAGTAGCTACGCCCGCAACGAGCACGCGAGCGGCAATGAGCATTTACCTGGCGCGGTTCACCCTCACGCCTTCGACCTGGGTGAGGTTGATCAAGAAGCCGGAAGACCGCCGTCAGGCGCTGGAGCCGGTCATCGCGGCCGTCGGCGGCAAGCTGCACGGCTTCTGGTCCCGCCATCAGGACAATGACCCCGTCGCAGGGCCGGGACTCCGATGCCGCTCGCGATAGAGCCAGTGATCGTAGGGCTATCGGTCATGAAGTGCTCCTAATAAGGCTCGTGCCCTGCTCTGCCAGGACGCTTGTTACGAGCACGGAACGTCACTCAGGACGGATGCGAAGCAAACGGATCGACTGAACCGTCGCCGCCGTGAAATGCTCACTATCAGGCAGCGACGTTCGGCACCAGGCTGTATTGCAATGTGCCCATCTGGAGAATCATCCTTTCTGCTCGCCATCGCAATGGGGCCGAGCCCAACGCCGGTCACCGCTGAATCCCCACCAGATCGCCAAGATCACTGCAGTCGGCACGCAAGCTTCTGGTCCCCACAATGCGGAGGACACCGGCGTGTCCCTGATACCGAGACGGCCGACGCGGTGCCTTGCGCCCCTCATCGAGTGGATCATCAGGGCATCTAACCCGCCGTACCCGCCGGGGTGCTTGGGGCGGGATTCAGTTGCG
>JBKQQQ010000425.1:0-5444 GCA_052144275.1 Streptosporangiaceae bacterium | reverse complement strand
GCGCCGATGCGTGCGGTGATCTTGCGAACATCGAGCCTCGTGCCGGTGGCGGTCGTCGTCGTCATGGTGCGTCCATTTCTCCTAGTGGCGGTGTGGCGGTCGAGTGAGCGCAGGCCAGCAGAGGCCGTCTGGGTACGGCGGTTCACGGCCCAGCGGCTCGGGATCAGCCAGATCCGGAAGCAAGTCAGGCCTGTGCGGGCGGGTGAGGTCAGCGACAGACCGCGCTGCACACCCGCTTGAAGTCCACGAAGCGGCGGGCGACGAAAGGCTCGAGTGAGCTCATGTCATTAACATACTTAACCGATCTTTTTAATGGAATATGACGTGGGTCACATCCGGGGAGCCGACGGGGACCGCACTTCTCGAGGCGGTCACGCTCGGTCTGTTACGTGACGCGGAAGGCGGCGAGCCCTTCTGGGGGTTCGGGCTGGACGGCGACGGCCTCTACCACGGCCAGGCGGGGGCCGGTGTGCGCCCAGTCGAGCAGGCGGCCGACATCCTCGGCGAGGCCTTCGAAGACCGCCTCGACCCGGCCGTCGGGCAGGTTGCGCACCCAGCCGGCCACGCCGTGCTGCTCGGCGAGCCGCCGGCAGCTATCGCGGAAGAAGACGCCCTGCACCTGGCCGGAGATCAGCACCCGATAGCGCACCACAAGCAGACGGTATCCCGGCCCGGGACGCGACCGCCGGGCCGGGCGTGGGCGGTCGCCGGAGCGGGAACCGGGCCCCGTTCGGGATTAAGCGCGGCCGGCGATCAGGTCGGCGGCTCGCTCGGCGATGGCCAGCACCGTCGCGGCCGGGTGGGCGTTGGGGATGCCCGGCATCACCGACGCGTCGACCACCCGCAGCCCGGCTATCCCGCGGACGCGCAGCTCCAGGTCCACGACCGCGCCCGCATCCGGGCCCATCCGGCAGGTGCCGACCGGATGGTGATAGCTGTCGACCGTATGGCGGATGTAGTCGCGCAGGCCGGCGGGGGTGCGGACATCCGCGCCGGGCCACGCCTCGGTCGTTTGCGCGGGCGAGAACGCGGCGCTGGCCGTGGCCTGGCGGATCAGCAGCAGCCCCGCCTCCAGCCGGTCCACGTCGCGCCCGTCGCGCAGGAAGCCCGGGTCGATCAGCGGTGGCTCCTGCGGGTCAGCGGAGGCCAGTGTGACCGAGCCCCGGCTGTCCGGGGCCATCGCCGACGCGACCAGGACATGGCCCGCGGCCGGAGGCGGGTACCCGGCGCCCGGGGGCATCGGCAGCAGGATCGGGAACAGGTGCAGGTCGGGGTACTTGCCGGCCAGCGGGCTGCCCAGCGCGGCGTACATCTCCCCGTGGTTGTACTTGCTCCTGGGCAGCGGCGATGCTGCCGCGAACGACGCCTTGACGATGGGGTGGTCGTGGAGGTTCTGGCCGACCTCGGCGATATCGGCCACCGGGTCGATGCCGAGCGCGCGCAACTGCCCGGCCGGGCCGATACCGGACAGCATCAGCAGCTGCGGCGAGCCGACCGCCCCGGCGCACACAATCACCTCCGCGCTGGCCTGCGCCCGGGCCGGCGCCCCGGCGCGGACGTAGCTGACGCCGGTGCAGCGGCCGTGTTCGGTGTCCAGGCGGGTCACCAGGCAATCGGCCTCGACGGTCAGGTTCGGGCGGTCCAGGACGGGCCGCAGGTAGGCGTCGGCCGGGCTGACCCGCTCCCCGCCGTCGATGGTCAGGTCGACCCAGGCCACCCCCTCCTGATGCTGGCCGCTGAGATCATCGGTTACCGGGCAGCCGATCTCGGCCAGGGCCTCGGCGAACGCGCGCGCGACCGGATGCCGGTGCGCCTCGGCGGCCGGGGCGACGCGGACCGGGCCCTCGGTTCCCCGCAGCGCCGGGTCGCGGCCTTCGGTCTGCTCGCTGCGCCGGAAATACGGCAGCAGGTCGGCGAAACCCCAGCCGGCCGCCCCGCCCGCGGCCCAGCCGTCGTAGACCGCCCAGTGCCCGCGCGCGTGCGCCATGGCGTTGATCGCGCCGGACCCGCCCAGGGTCCGGCCCCGGGGGTAGGCCACCGGCCCCGCCTCCGCCTGGCCGGTCGTGATGTCGGCCCAGTCCGCCGCGGCGCCGAGGTTGGCCGGCCACGCGTCCGGCACGGTCATGGCAGGGGTCCGCTCGGAGCTGCCTGCCTCAAGCAGCAGCACCCGGGCGCCGGCGTCCTGGCTGAGCCGGGCCGCCACCACGCAGCCGGCCGTGCCGCCACCGACAACGATGTAGTCGTACTCCGTCACGGGATCGCATTCCTCTCACCGATGCTGGACATGCTCACTGGGGCATCCGGGGCCGCGAGTCACATTAGCGACCGCCCGGCCGGGCGGGTGCGGTTTCCCGGGCGGATACCGGGATCGTTCGGGATAAATCAGCTGGCGCGGGCCTGGATCGCGGTCAGCGCGATCGTGTAGATGATGTCCTCGACCAGGGCACCGCGGCTGAGGTCGTTCACCGGCTTGGCCATGCCCTGCAACATCGGGCCGATGCTGACCACCTGGGCGCTGCGCTGGACCGCCTTGTACGTCGTGTTGCCGGTGTCCAGATCGGGGAAGACGAACACGGTGGCCCGGCCGGCCACCGGGCTGCCCGGCCGCTTGGCCTGGCCGACCGAGGCGATGGCGGCGGCGTCGTATTGCAGCGGGCCGTCGACGGCCAGGCCGGGTTCGCGTTCGCGCACGATCCGGGTGGCTTCGGCCACCTTGTCCACGTCCGTGCCGGTCCCCGAGGTCCCGGTGCTGAAGCTGATCATCGCGACCCGGGGCTCGATGCCGAAGGCCCGCGCGGAGGCGGCGCTGGAGATGGCGATGTCGGCCAGGGCCTCGGCGTCGGGCTGGGGATTGATGGCGCAGTCGCCGTAGATCACCACTCCGTCGGGCAGGCACATGAACATGACCGAGGACACCAGGCGGGTGCCCGGCTTGGTGCCCACGATCTGCAGCCCGGGCCGGACGGTGTTCGCGGTGGTGTGCACCGCGCCGGACACCAGGCCGTCCACCTCGCCCAGCTTGAGCATCATGGTGCCCACCGTGACCGGGTCGGCCAGGTGCTCGCGGGCCACCTCCTCGGTCCAGCCCTTGTGCCGGCGCAGTTCGGCTAGCGGGGCGACGTAGCGCTCGGCGATGGTCCGCGGGTCCACGATGGTGACGTCGTGGGGCAGCCGCAGCCCGAGGTGCCTGGCCTGCATGGCCACCTCGTCTGGCGCGCCGAGCAGCAGGCAGCGGGCGATGCCGCGGTCGGCGCACGCGACCGCGGCACGAAGCGTACGGGGTTCGGTCCCCTCGGGCAGCACGATGAGCGCATGGGCGGCGCGGGCTTGCTCCACCAGCTGGTAACGGAAGGCGGCAGGGGTAAGCCGGCGGGGCCGGCCCGGGCTGGCCAGGGACTGCAGCCAGGATGCGTTCAGCGCATCGGCGACGTTGTTGGTCACGCCCTCGATCCGGTCCACGTCATCGGGCGGCAGCCCCGGGTCCAGGTCTCGCACCCGGGTCGCGGTCTTGTAGCTGTCCGACTCGACGAGCAGGACGGGCATGCCGGTGAAGGCGGCCCGGATGAGTCGCCAGATCTGCGGATCAGGCTGGATACCCGCGCTGAGCAGCAGGGCGGCCAGCCGGATCCCGCTCTGCGCGGCCAGGCAGGCGGCCATGATCACCTCGTGCCGGTCGCCGGGCACCACGATCAGCCGGCCGTCGTCAAGGACCCGGATGCCGCCCGGGATGCCCTGGGCGAATACCGCCACGTCCTTGATCCGCCGGGACAGGTCACCCTGGTGCAGGATCTCCGGGTTCAGCTCGCGGACCAGGTCGCTGACCCGCAGCCAGGTCAGCTCCGGGCGGTGCGGCACCCCGGCGATCAGGCGGAGCCCGTGCCTGGCCAGGGCCGTCCGCAGCGCGGCGGCCGGAACCGTCGCGGACGAAGGAGCCGGTGCGGACGAAGGAGCCGGTGCGGACGAAGGAGGCGGTGCGGACGAGTGGACCGCGGGCAGGCCGTGGACCACGCAGCCGACCACGCGCGCCGTATCGCCCGAGGCGTATCCGCTGGCCGCGATGGCGAACTGCTCGGCCAGTTCCTCGAGGCCATCCGGCTCCGCGGGCCAGTTGCCGACCAGCAGGACGTCGGCGTCGAGGGCGCGGGCCAGCGCCTGGTTGAGGGCGGGGGCGTACAGCCTGGACGGCCCCGCCTTGAGCCCCTCGACCACGACGACATCGGACCGGTTGTAGATCGGCGCCCAGGTTGCGACGATCTTCTCCAGGATGACGTCGAGCTCGCCATCGCCCAGTTGCCGCTCCAGTTCGGCGGTGCTGAGCGGTTCCGGTGGCCGCAGCGTGGTGACCGCCGCCACTCGCGCCGCTGACCGGTCGGGGGTGCCGTCGGCGCGGGGCTGGGCCACCGGCTTGACGTAGTCCACGTGGACGCCGATGCGGTCGAGCGCGCGCAGCAGGCCGAGGCAGATCCGGGCCAGGCCGACGTCCTCGGCGGCGGGCGCGACCAGCAGGCTCCGGGCCATGACGTTACCTCCTGGCTGGGGCTGGGGTTGAGGCCGAGGCTGGGGCTGGGGCCGCCGGCTGGGCGGCGATGAGGCGGGCGGTGTCGCGGGCGATCATCAGCTCCTCGTCGGTCGGCACGACAAGCGCCTGGACCGGGCCGGGACGGCTGATCCGCCCCCCGGTGGACCGGCCGTGCCCGGCGTTGGCCTCGGGGTCCTCGGCCAGGCCGAGGAACCCCAGGCGGCGCAGGACCAGGCCGCGGACGACCGGGCTGTGCTCCCCGATGCCGCCGGTGAAGACCAGCGCGTCGAGGCGTTCCAGGTTGATGACCAGCCCGGCGATCGCCTTGGCCAGCCGGTGGACGAAGACCTCGAGGGCGAGCCGGGCCCGCTCGTCTCCCCGCGCGGCCGCGGCCTCGACGGTCCGCATGTCGTTACCGACACCGGACAGCCCCAGCAGGCCGCTCTGCGTGTTCAGCACCTGGGTAAGCTCCGCGGAGGTCTGCCCGGTCTGGCTGGCCAGGTAGCCGAAGAGGCCGGGATCGACGTCACCGGAGCGGGTGCCCATGACCAGCCCCTCCAGCGTGGTCATGCCCATCGTGGTGTCCACCGACACGCCGTCCCGGATCGCCGCGGCGCTGCAGCCGTTGCCGAGATGGGCGGTAACCAGGCGCAGCTCGCCAGGCGGCCGGCCGAGCAGAGCCGCCGCCTTTTCGCTGACGAAACGGTGGCTGGTGCCGTGGAACCCGTAACGCCGCACGCCGTACCGGGTGTACCACTCCTCGGGGACCGCGTAGCGGAAGGCACAGGCCGGCATGGCGTGGTGGAACGCGGTGTCGAACACGGCTACCTGGGGGAGTTCGGGCCGGACGGCGCTGACCGCCTCGATGCCGGCCAGGTTCGCCGGGTTGTGCAGCGGCGCCAGCCGGGCGAACTCGCGGATCGCG
>JBKQQQ010000424.1:0-6414 GCA_052144275.1 Streptosporangiaceae bacterium | reverse complement strand
TGATGGCACCCTGGGAGGTACCAAAGGTTGGGATGACTTGGCTGGCTCCACACATAGGCCCTAGCCTAGCAGTCCCACTGCTCTGGTGCACTAGGACATGGGGGATGGGTCTGAAGAGCAGGACAGTCAGGCTTAACTGGACGTACCGAGGCAACATGTTCGGATCGTGGGCAGACGGGGACGCTATGGCCCACGAGCACCGGAGGTCGGCGGGGATCTCCACGCCAGGCCCTGGATGGAAGGAAGCGTGACCTGCGGAAGAAAAATCCGCGGGAAAAGAAGGCTGGAGGCCGTCATGGCCGGTGTGGTAATCGCAATGATCATCGCCCCGTTCGCCGGACTCATGACCGGGGTCATCGCGGTCGTCGCCTTGTCAGTGCGCCGTGAAGACCGTCGGCACAGCCTGGCCGGAGAGGCGCCCGACCGCATGTCCAGGAGTGCGCGCAGGCTTAACGGCGTGAGCCGCCGGGACCTGGACGCGGAACTCTTCCGGGTGCGCGAAGCGGTTCACTAGCCTTACCAGCAGCTGACCTGGACTTTTACCCGCTTTACCGGCTTGCGCGCCGCAACCGCGAGGGCCACTGCCGGGCCAAGGGTTCGCTTGCCTACGCTGCGGATCAGGGCAGCCGGGCAATGTGCACATGGCCGATAGCGGTCCGTTGACAGTAGCCATGAAGGCGTGGCTTCACCGGGCCCAGCCCGACCTGATCTGGTGTCAGATAAGCCTGCGACGCTGAGTCGTCTGACGCACCAACTCAGCGCCTGGCGGCCTAGCGTGCTCATGTCAAGCCCAGTCCAGCGGGGGCCTAGGGCACGTTCTCTTGCTCGGGGAGATCGTGGGTGAACCTCCAGCACGCCGCCGGGCGACAGCGCTTGGCCCATGCCAGCCATCCCAACCGCTGGGCTGACTCGATCTAGTGGAATCATCCTCGCTGTCCGAATAAAAGCTGTTTCAGGTGGTTTCCTCGCCTTCGGCGAGGGGTATCCAGCAGCTATGTACCAAACATTGGGATCGCCAGGACGATTGGTAGTAGCCCAGCTATTCGACTGCTTGGTCATAGAAGTACATGTCATACCACCCCTACTGGACCAATGATTCGCCTCAGCCTGATAGGGCGGATGATCTGCCCAGCTTGCGAGCCGGTTGAGGCCCCTCAAGCATGGCGCCCCGGGACTCTGCGGGGCAGGAAACTGAAGCGCCCGGCGGTGCCCGCACCACCGGCAAGTTGTGTGGGGAGGCTGTCTTGAGCGGCAGCGCAGCATCAGTAGCGTACTTGGTAATGGCGGTCTTCTTCGGCGGGTGCGCGTTCGGGGTGGTCGCGATGGTCGCGATGGTCGCGGTAGCCGTGCGGAAGGAGGACCGGCAGTTCTCCCTCTCCGCCGCGGCACCCGGTGCGATGGCTCGGGGGGCGAGAAGGCTCACCGGCTTCGGCGGCGCAGGCTCTCATTTCCAGCCGCGCAGCCGGGCGTAGCGATGCACGGCTCGGTGGTAGCCATCGTGAGCGAAGCTATCCGCGTCCCCGGCCGGGGTGCGGGGTGGCCGGGCTGGCGTTGATCGCGGGTTTGTCATCAGGCGGTTCTAAGCTCGACATGTGAGTGATGACCATGACGGGCCGCGCTACCCGTGGCTGGCCGCCAGCGCTACCGGGATCGGCTCGATGCCCGGCACCAACCCGGCCGAGGCGATGCGCGTCATCGCCGGGGAACTGCCGGGTTTCCCGTACCTTCCCGAGCTGCCGGATCGCGGGCCGGGAGCGGACCTGACCGGCCGGACCGCCGCGTTGCTTGTCGGCATCCCCGTCGAGGTCACCCCGCGTGGCTGGCGCCTGGCCGAACGCCCGGGCCGCGACCTGGCGCGGGCCAGGTCGATGCTCTCCACCGACCTGGACGTCCTGGAAGAGGTGCTTGACGGCTTCCGCGGTCCGGTCAAGGTCCAGCTGTGCGGGCCCTGGACGCTGGCCGCCACGCTGGAGCTGCCGCGCACGATGAACGTGGCGATCGCCGATCCCGGCGCGGTAGCCGACCTGACCGCGTCACTGGCCGAGGGCGCGGCCGCCCACGTGGCCGACGTCGCCAAGCGCGTTCCCGGCGCCCGCGTCGTCGTCCAGTTCGACGAGCCGGCCCTCCCGGCCGTGGCGGAGGGCCTGGTGCCGACGGCTAGCGGGCTGTCGCGGCTCGCCGCCGTCGAGACTGATGTGCTGCGGGACCGGCTGGCGCAGGTGATTGAGGCCACCCATAGCTACTCGGTGGTGCACAGCTGCGCTGCCTCGGTCCCGTTCGGGATCATCAGAGCGGCGGGGGCGGATGCCCTGTCCTTCGACCTCAGCCAGCTACGGCGGGGGGAAGAGGACGGGGTGGCCGAGGCCGCGGAAGCCGGCCTGGGGCTGCTGACGGGCGCGGTCCCGGCGGCGCCTGGCCAGGCCGCCGAAGGCGGCGGCGCCAGCCGGGCCAGCGGGCGCGGCGGCCAGGCGGGCGGGCCCAGGGAGAGCGCGGAGCGGGTTATCCGGCTGTGGCGGCGGCTGGGACTTCCGCTGGCGACCTGCGCCGAGCAGGCCGTGATCACGCCGGCCTGCGGGCTGGCCGGCCTGTCCCCGGACCAGGCCCGCGCCGCATTGACGCGGTGCCAGGAGGCGGCCAGCATGGTGCCCGAGCTGATCGAAGAGACAGGGGGCGAGTACCGATGAGCGAGCCGAAGGGGTGCGGCGTTGCCCGGACTGAGGAGCGAGGAAACGAGCGACGGGGGAAGGCGGCGCCAGTGAGGAGGGACGGGGAGGCGGGCGGGGCCCCGGACACGAGCGGGAAAACACAGTGAGCGAGAACGATACGAGCGGGCGGGAGCCTGAGGCGGCGCCCGCGGACGCGCGGCGGCGGCACGCCGACCTCAGCCTGGAGATCACCGAGGCTGATCACCGGTACTACATTCTCGATTCGCCCACGATCTCCGACATCGACTACGACACCAAGATGCGCGAGCTGCGCGCGCTCGAGAACGAGTACCCGGACCTGCGCACGCCCGACTCTCCGACCCAGACCGTGCACGGGACGATATCGACGCTGTTCACCCCCGTCGAGCACCTGGAGCGGCTGCTCAGCCTGGACAACGTCTTCTCCGATGAGGACCTGGGCGGCTGGGCCGACCGGGTCACGCGGCTCGGCGGCACGGGGCCGTACCTGTGCGAGCTGAAGATCGACGGGCTCGCGATCGATCTCGTCTACCGGGACGGGGTGCTGGTCAAGGCGGCCACCCGGGGTGACGGGCGCACCGGCGAGGACGTCACGCCGAACATCAGGACCATCGCCTCCATGCCGGCGCGGCTGGCGGGCTCCGGGCATCCCGCGGTGCTCGAGGTCAGGGGCGAGGTGTTCATGCCGGTCGAGGCGTTCGGGAAGCTGAACGAGTCGCTGCTCGACGCGGGCAAGGCCGCCTTCGCCAACCCGCGGAACTCCGCGGCCGGCTCGGTGCGGCAGAAGGACCCCCGGATCACCGCGTCCCGCGCCCTCGACGTCATCATCCACGGCATCGGCCGGGTCGAGGGTTCGGCGGATGACGCGGGCATCAGCGGCCCCGCCGGCGAAGCCGGGATCAGCGGCAGCAGCGCCGCTCCCGGCGAGGAAGGGCACCTGGAAGGGGCCCCGGACACGCAGTCGGGCTGGTACGAGCGGCTGCGCGGCTGGGGCCTGCCGGTCAGCGGCCTGTACCAGGTCGTGCCCGACATGGCCGGAGTCCGCGAGTACATCGCCTACTACGCCGAGCACCGGCACGACCCGCCGTACGAGATCGACGGCGTGGTGGTGAAGGTGGATCAGATCGCGCTCCAGCGCGAGCTCGGCTCGACCAGCCGGGCGCCCCGGTGGGCCATCGCCTACAAGTACCCGCCGGAGGAGGTCACCACCCGGCTGCTCGACATCCGGGTGAACGTCGGGCGCACCGGCCGGGTCACCCCGTTCGCCGTGATGGAGCCGGTCAAGGTCAGCGGGTCGACGGTGGACCGGGCTACCTTGCACAATGCGGACGAGATCAAGCGCAAGGGCGTGCTGATCGGCGACATGGTGATCCTGCGCAAGGCCGGCGATGTCATCCCCGAGGTGCTCGGGCCGGTGGCCGACCTGCGCACCGGGTCGGAGCGCGAGTTCGAGTTCCCCGCCGTGTGCCCGGCCTGCGGCACCACCCTGGCCCGCGAGGAAGACGAGGTCGACTGGCGCTGCCCGAACACCCGGTCCTGCCCGGCCCAGCTGCGCGAGCGGCTCTTCCACCTGGCCGGCCGGGGGGCCTTCGACATCGAGGTGCTCGGCTACGAGGCGGTCGGCGCGCTGCTCGATTGCGGCCTGGTCGCCGACGAGGGCGACGTGTTCGCGCTCACCGCCGAACGGCTCGGGACCTGCCCGTTCTTCGTGGTCAAGCAGGGCACGCTGAGCGCCAACGCCACCCGGCTGCTGGCCAATCTGGCCGAGGCGCGGACCAGGCCGCTGTGGCGGATCCTGGTGGCGCTGTCCATCCGGCACGTCGGACCGACGGCGGCGCGGGCGCTGGCGGCCGAGTTCGGTTCGCTGGACGCGATCGAGGCGGCGAACGTGGACGCACTGGCCGCGGTGGACGGGGTCGGGCCGACGATCGCGGCCTCGCTGCGTGACTGGTTCGCCGTCGACTGGCACCGGGCGATCGTGTCGAAATGGCGTGATGCCGGAGTCCGGCTCGAGGACGAGGACTTCGACCCCACCCGCGCGGCGGCCCGCCTGCTGGCCGGGGTGTCCGTGGTGATCACCGGCACGCTGGAGGGATTCAGCCGGGACGAGGCCGGGGAGGCGGTCCGGCAGGCCGGCGGCAAGGTGACGTCCTCGGTGTCCAAGAAGACCGACTTCGTGGTGGCGGGCGAGAACGCCGGCTCCAAGTACGACAAGGCGGTTGAGCTCGGCGTGACGATCCTCGACGAGGCCGGCTTCCGCCTCCTTCTCAGCCAGGGGCCCGACGCCATCCGCCAGGCCGGATAGCCCTCCGGGCGGGCGCCGTCCTGGGTCATGCGACCATTACGGGGTTTTCCCGTCGGCATTGTTGATGTTCCTGACATCGTGATATTGCCCAGGCAACGCTAATCTCATTGCGGAAATGCAGCAGACAGCTGTGTGCATACACCGCACGTGTTGTGCTAATGTCGCATTTCTCGCGAATTGCGCCTCTGGCCTGCGGAAATATGTCAGTAAAGCCAGTTGGTGTGCAGTCAGGATCCCAGCCGGCCGTGCCGCCGGGCATGACGGCGAGCCACTTGCCCTGGTGTCTCAGTTTTCACACTGATTGACAGAACCTGCCCTCCTGCGGGTATTTGCCCGACTTGGTTCAGGAGGGGTAAGCTTCACTGTCAACCTTCGTCGACACACGTAGCCAGCCGTGGAAGTGATCATGAGACAAGGCAGGAACTGCACGAAAGGACACCAATGTGACCCGGCTTCTCGAGTCTCTCGTGCCCGCGCTAGGACCACCCCGGCCATCGACCGATACTTTAGGGAGTGAGAGTGCAAGAAGAAGAGCGCGGAGCGGTTGC
Organism: Streptosporangiaceae bacterium; assembly: GCA_052144275.1. Classification (GTDB taxonomy): domain Bacteria; phylum Actinomycetota; class Actinomycetes; order Streptosporangiales; family Streptosporangiaceae; genus Palsa-504. The sequence goes on along the minus strand of JBKQQQ010000424.1, from coordinate 877 downwards.
ATCCGCCCCGGTTGAGGAGCCAACCGGGGCAGCGGCCTTGCATATCGTGGTACTGCCCGAGAGGGGCAGCGAGAACAACCGGGACAGCACGCGCGGAATGATCTCCGCTTCGTGGGCGCGGCTCCGGCGCGCGGTTCGTCTCCCTCGCGAGGCCCGCGGCCATCGAGGAGTTTTAGGGCGTATCTGGGGGGCCAGCATCATCTGCTGGCCCCAGGTGCACCCTTGAAGGGGAAGCAGGACAGTCATGGAAACAATCAGCATCCGCGACCTGCGCGGAGCCGATCTTCAGCAAAGAGCCCGTGCGGGCAAGCCGCTGGCGATCACCAATCGCCGGGCGCTGATCGGCGTCATCATCCCTGCGTCATCGGCCTGGGTGGAACACCTCGTCTATAACAACTGGTCGCGCGTGCGTCAGAGCATCACCGAGGGCGAGCAGGCTATCGCCGAAGGCGAGCACGCCGGGGCTGCGGCGGCGCCGGTCTCGGGCCACGCGGCGCATAGCGTCGGCTCGGCCGGCCCGGGGGAAAGACAGGATCCTGGCATTGCGGCCAGGCCAGTGGCGCCGCTCGCCGCGGTTGTGCTGGGCGAGACCGTGGTCCAGACCCCGGAAAGCGAGGAAATCCTCGGCCAGTTGCGGGCGATATTGAGCCCCTCGCGATCAGCCGGGGAGGAAGGCGGCCTGGCTGAACCGTCAGTTGTGCGTCCCATACGCATCGGTGACCTGTCGGCGGCCCAGATCGAGAAAGCCGGCGCGGACGGCCAGACCCTCGCGGTCACCCATGACCGCAAGCTGATCGGGATACTCATACCCGTCACGCAAGGCCTCGTGCATTTCCTGATCGAGCGGAACATTTCCCGGGTGCTGACCAACATCCGC
>JBKQQQ010000423.1:0-2650 GCA_052144275.1 Streptosporangiaceae bacterium | reverse complement strand
CCAACGAGCTGGCCGCCGAGGGCCCGGCGCCGCTGGACGCCGTGGCGGGCGTGCGGCACGCTCATCATCCGGTGCTGCCCGAAGTGGGATCCAATACCGACATGGCGGCCGCCGCTCTGCTGACCAGGCGCGATCAGGACCAGTCCCGGTACCCGCTCGACCCCATCTGCGGGCACTACCTGGGCTATCTCGAAGACCGCCCGGATCAGGTGGTGGGGGCGCTGCGCAGCATCGCGCACTCGCCGGGTGCGGCGCTGGTCCACTGCGCGGCGGGCAAGGACAGGACCGGCGTGGTGGTCGCGCTCGCGCTCACCGTGGCCGGCGTCCCTGCGCAGGCCGTGGTCAGCGACTACGCCGCCTCGGGCGAGCGCACCGAGGCCATCATGGACCGGCTGCGCCGATCGCGGTTGTACGCCCGCGACATCAACAGCCGACCCGCGGACCTGCACCGGCCGCGGCCCGAGACGATGACGGCGTTCCTGGAGCAGATGGACGTGCGCTACGGCGGCGTCGTGTCATGGCTGACCGATCACGGCTTCAGCGTCGACGACCTGAACGTGCTGCGCGTCAAACTCCGGGCAGGCGCTTGAGCGGGAAGGGCGGGACGACGCGCAGCTCTACATTCCGGTCGGCAGCGGTGCCGGCCATGACGGTGACGTCCCAGGGCACGTTGGCCGCGAGCTCGCGGTGCAGCGCGGCGAGGTCATCCGAGGTTTCCGGGGAAAGGGACGGCGCCTCCGGCGTGTCGTGATCCACCATCGTGGTCACGATGGACAGGTACTCGCCGTGGTCGAGCAGTTCGACCACCCGGGTCTGGCAGGGCCAGTCGACCACCGCGCAGGTCGTCACCTCCCAGAACCCGCGTTTCGGGTCAGCGGGGTCAGGACGCGGGCGGATCGTGTTGGTGTGCGTATGGCCGTTCAGCCACAAGACCACGTTGGGGAACCGGTGCAGCAAGGCGACCAGGCCGGCGCCGAGCATCGGCTCGCCGTCTGGTCCCGCGTGGCCGCCGCGGCTGTTGTCCAGGGTGTCGGTGCCGTGGTGCGAGAACACGACCACCAGCCGGTCGTCGTGGCCGGTCCGGACATCGCCGCCGTCCGGTCCCCGGTAAGCCGAATGGACCTCGGCCAGCCTGGCTTCCAGCCATCGCGCCTGCTTGCGGTCCAGGCACCCGGATGCGCCGCCGGCCAGGCAGTTAGTGTCGAGCGCGATGAACCGCGCCGCGGGCGTGTCGTGGACGTAGTACGCGGTCCCGTCCAGCCGGTTCCGTTCGGTAAATCCGTGCCCGAACGGCCGGGAGCCGGCCCGCAGGTGAGCATCGACGAAGTCCCGCCTGCTGATCGGGCGACGGAACGGATCCGGCGTGACGGGGCGGTACGGGCCGGCCATGAACGCCTCGGGACGCTCGGTGAACTCCTCGAGCGCCCGGTCGTGGTGGAAGTCCTCGGGCAGGCCGGTCGGTTTCTTGCCGCCGGTCAGCGCGGCGGCCAGCCCCGGGGTCTGGGTGCCCACGCCCTGGTTGAGCGCCTCGTGGTTGCCGAAGCACGACAGCCAGGGGATGCTCAGGCCAGTGGCGGAGAACTCGCGCAGCGCACGCTGCAGCAGGCCCGGGTGGTGCGGGAAGCCGAACTCGCGCCGGAAGAAGTCCGGCCCCTCGGCGCCAGGTCCGTCCGGCCGCCAGAAGATGTCACCCGGCCAATCCTGCGCCTGCACTCCCTCATAGTCCGTACCACCAGAATCGGGGGACACCAGCCCGCCGTCGAACAGGGCCAGGAACGCCTGCAGTTCGTTCCACTGCGCGTTGTCGAGCGCGTCGCCCGTCGTGACCGCCAGCTGCATCGGCTGCCCGGTCGCCGGGCCGCGTACCGCGCCGAGGGTGCGGATGGTGGCGTCGACGGCGTGCACCGTGAGCGCCTCCTGAGGGCGCTGCACGGGAATGAGGCCGGCGTACCTGCGGTCCGCGAAGTGGGCGTTGAGGAACTCGAACCGTGTCGGCGACTGGACGTCAGCGAGCTGCAGATCGGTGATGTGCACCAGGCAGAGCAGCGGGCGGCCCGGGCCGTACGCGGCCTCAGTCCCGGAAGGCCCTGCGCCGAAGTCATCCCGGATGAGGTGCGGCTCGCCCGCGCCGATCTCGACAGCGCGGTACGCAGCTGACAGCCCGTGGCGGAGAACCGCTCCATGACTGAGCCGACGATGGGTGGTCAGCCGTGGAAGCCTGCCGCTCACGCTGTACCTTCCGCTCGCGGGCCCGCTCATGCCTCTTCGTCGGCCGCGGCGGCCGGTTCCGAGCTGGCCGAAACCAGGACCGGGTCGGGGCGGATGGTCAGCGTTACGCGACTGCCCGCCGGCAGCGCGGATGCGTCTGAGGTCGAGAGCTGAGCCAGGACCGTGGTGTCGCCGAGATCTACGGTGACCCGGCTGGTCGCGCCGAGGAAGGTGACGGCGATCACCGTGCCGACCAGCGGCCCGGGTTCCGGTGCGGTGTGAGACGCCAGGGTCACCGCTTCCGGCCGGACGAGCGCCACCACCTGGCCATCAGGCACATCGCGTTCCACCAGCGGCAGCGTGCAGCCGCGGACGGTCACCTCGCCGCCCCGGACCTCGCCGGTCAGCCGGTTGCTCAGGCCGACGAACTCGGCCACGAACG
>JBKQQQ010000422.1:0-7187 GCA_052144275.1 Streptosporangiaceae bacterium | reverse complement strand
GCCCGTCTTGGGGTGTTACGCGTGTGTAGGGGGAGCCTGGTGGGCGACTTTGAGGAGGTTGAGCGCCTCCAGGCGGGAATCCGCACGTGGCTGCTGCGGACCGCGCGAAGCGGCCGTCACGAATTGCGCGATATGGGCGCCCCCGCCGTGCTGCCGCTGCTGTGCGCGGCGGCGTTCGGGCCCGCGCTCGCCGATGGCTCAACCGCCCGGGGCGCCGGCCTAGCTCCGGCGGCCGACGTGGCCGGGATGGGCGTGCTCTCCTCGGTCGGGGCCGCCGTCCTGGCCGATCTTCTCGACGGCGCGGCCGGACGTGCCTGGTCGGCGCATGGGCCGGGAGACCCTGTGTCCCGGAGCCCTCAGCCGGACCTGAACTCGATAGTCCGGAGCCTGGAGCGGGAAATCCGCCGGAGTGTCGGCGAGGTCCTCGCCACGGGCGACAAGCACGCCGATGACCTGCGATCCGACATCGCGATGGTGATGCGGGAGATCGACGCGGGCGGCACGGTATTCCGCGCGGCGATCGAGGCCGGAGACGAAGATCTCGAGCGCGAGGTGCTCGCCGCGGTCGAGGCGCTGAGCGCCGAGTTCGGCGACATGGCCTTCATGCTGGCCGACCTGGCCCGCGCGGCCGGAGAGATTCAGGACAGCCTGGCCGGCCAGGGCGCCGAGCTCCGGACCGCCAGTGAGCAGGTCGGACGGCAGTCAGCGGACGTCCGCATGATCCGCGAGGAGCTCGCGGTCATCGAGCATCGCACCAGGCAATGGCTGCCCGAAGCTGTTGATGCCGGCCCGCGCTGGACCGGCGGCTGCCCCTACCGTGGGTTGCTGCCCTATGACCGGGATCATGAGGCGGTGTTCTACGGCCGGGAGCGGCTCACCGCCGAACTGGCGGGCAAGCTAGCCGAGACTCCGATCGTCATGCTCACCGGTGCCTCCGGCGCCGGCAAGACCTCCCTGCTGCAGGCTGGCCTGGTGCCCGCGCTGGCCAGGGGCGTGCAGGTCCCGGGGTCGTCTTCCTGGCCGGTGGTCGACCTCAGCGCGACCGCACGCCCGCTCACCGACCTTGCCGTCGGGCTGGCCTCGCTGAGCGGCGGGGATCCCGCCGCGATTCGGAAGATGCTGGCCGACGCGCCCGGCGAGACCCATCTGCTAGTGCGCGAGGTGATGCTGGCCGCGGGTGCCCCGGCCCGGCTGGTGCTCATCATCGACCAGTTCGAGCAGGTCTTCGCGGCCGACGGGCAGGACGGGAGGCTGGAACGGACGGCGTTCATCGATGCGGTATGCGCGGCGGCGACCAAGCCGACCGGGTTGGCGGGTGAGCCGCCAGCCCGGGTGGTGATCGCGGTCCGCGGGGACTACTGGGACCGGTGCGCCGCTTACCCGCAGCTCGTCCGGGCTATGAAAGACGATCAGCTCGTGGTCGGCCCGATGCCGGAAGCCAGCTTGCGCCGGGCGGTCACCGGCCCGGCCGAGGCGAGCGGGCTGCGCGTTGAGGGCGCTCTGGTCGACGCCATCGTTGCCGACGTGCACGCGGGCATCGGGCCGGGCGGCGCGGTGCTCCCGTTGCTCTCCCAGGCCCTGACGCTGGCCTGGGAGAACCGTGAGGGCGACTGGCTGGGCCGCGAAGCCTACGACCGCGCCGGACGCGTCGTCCGCTCCGTCGAGGTCAGCGCCGAGGACGTTTACACCGGACTCCCCGAGGACCAGCAGGCGATCGCCCGGGACGTGCTCAGGCGGATGACCGCCGCGGGCACTGACCGCCGACCGGTCCGCCGTCCCGTGACCCTCACCGAGTTGCGCGCGGGCCGCCCGAAGAACCAGTCGGCTGAGGTCGGCGCGGTGCTTGAGGCGTTCGCCCGCAAGCGCATGCTGGTGCTGGGCGCCGACTCGGCGGAGATCGCCCATGACGTCGTGCTGCAGGCGTGGCCGCGTCTGCGGGACTGGCTGGAGGAGGACCAGGCCAGCCTGATCCTCTACGGTCAGCTCACCGAGGACACCGCGCGGTGGCGCCAGAACAGGAAGGACTCCGCGCTGCTGTACCGGGGAGTCCAGCTGGCCGCGGCCCGTGAGGCCACGCGCGTCTGGGCGGCCGATCCAGGCCGGTACCCGGCGCTGACCACCGGCGAGGCTGATTTCCTGCGGGCCAGCTCCCGGGCGGCCACCCGGGGCCGGTGGGGGCGCAGGACGCTGGCCACGGCCCTGGTCCTAGTACTCCTCGCCGCGCTCGCCGGAGCGGGTCTCGCGGTCAGGTCGGCCAGGAACAGCGCCGACCAGCAGCGCACCGCAGACGCATCGGAACGGCTGGCCGCGCAGAGCACGGCGCTCGAGGCCACCAACCCGGTCACCGCTGCGCTGCTCGCCGGGGCCGCATGGCGGATCGCACCGACCGCGCAGGCGCGTTACAGCTTGCTCGAGTCACTCGCCCAGCCGGTGCGCGGCATCCTGGCCGCCCAGTCGGGCATGGTAACCGCGGTAGCCTACAGCCCGGGGGGCAAGACCCTGGCGGCCAGCTACCAGGACGGCACGATCCGGCTGTGGGACATCGCCTCGCATCGCCTGATCAGCACCGCGTCGTGGGGTGGCGCGGCGCTCGCGCTGGCGTTCACCGGCGGCGGCAAGACCCTGGAGATAGCCGGCCCCGCGGCCGTCGGCGTCTGGGACCTGGCGAACCAGGCCACGATCGCCGCGCAGCCACTCGCGGGCGTCACCGGTGGCCGGTCCGTCGCGTTCAGCCCGGACGGCACCACGCTGGCCACCGGCGGCGACGACGGGAACGTCCGGCTGTGGAACACCGCCACCCAGCAGGAGATCGGCGCGCCGATGAGCTCGGACCTCAAGCCGGTCGAGGCCGTGGCGTTCAGCCCCGACGGCACGGCGGTTGCCGCAGCCACCAGCGACGGGACGGTCCAGCTGTGGAACACCGCCACCCAGCAGGAGGCGGGCACGATGATGGCGGTCGGCTCGGCCGCGATCCAGGCCCTGGCGTTCAGCCCGGGAGGGAAGTTCCTGGCCGCCGGTGGTGACGACGGGAACGTCGGGCTGTGGGACGTCGCCACCCAGAGCCAGGTGGGCGCGACCATGGCGACCGGAGCCCCGGTCGCGGCGCTCTCGTTTAATGCGAGCGGCACCACGCTGGCGACCGCGGAAAGCGATGGGGCGACCGAACTGTGGTCCTTGGCCACCCAGGAGCAGACCGGCGCCGCGCTGGCCGCGCAAGGTGCCGGCAACGTGAGCGCGCTGGCCTTCAGCCCGAGCGCGAGCGTCCTGGCCACCGGCGGCGGAAACGGGACTATCGAGCTGTGGAATCCGGTCGGCTTTCACCAGTCCTCTGCGCCGATCGCTACCGGCACGCCGGAATCACCCGCAGCCTCCGGCGGCCACCCGCCGGCCGTGCTCAGCCGCGGTGGCATCCTCGCGGTGAGCGGCAGCCGCGGCACGGTCCGGTTGTGGAACGCCCTGACGCGGCGCCCAATCGGCTCGCCGATCGCCAGCCATCACTCGGTGACGGGTCTCGCGCTCAGCCCGGACGGCAAGATCCTGGCCGTGGCGGCCGACGGCCTGCAGTTGTGGTCGACGGCGACCGGCCAGCGGATCGGCGGTCCGCTGCCCGCGGCCGACGCCGGCGGCCCGGTGGCCTTCAGCCCGGATGGCTCGCTGCTGGCGGCCATCGGCACGGACGGCGAGGCCCGGCTGTGGAAGGTGGCCACCCAGCAGGAAACAGGGACCGCGGTGACTGTCGGGCCGGGCGCGAGCCAGGGTGCGCTGGCGTTCAGCCCCGACGGCAAGACCTTCGCCACGGTCAGCGCGAACGGGACCGCCGCGCTGTGGAGCGTGGCCACCCAGCGCAGGACCGGCGCGCTCATGACCGGGGGTGCGCAAGGGTCTTCGGGCACCCCGCCGGCCGGGGGTAGCCCGGTCGCCGCGGTCGCGTTCAGCCCGGACGGCGCCACGCTCGCCACCGCCAGCGCCAGTGGCGGCATCCGGTTGTGGGACACGGCCACCCAGCAGGAAATCGGCACGCCGATGACCGCCGGCCCCGGCCCGGTCTACGCGCTCGCGTTCAGCCCCGACGGCGCCAAGCTCCTTACCGCCGGCGCCAGTGGCAGTTCCGGCGGCGACTCGCGCCAGTGGGACGTGGCCTTCCCGGCCGGGCTGCTGACCGCCGCCTGCGCCATCGCGGACCAATCCCTCACCCGCCAGCAGTGGGCTGACTACGCTGGGACCCAGCCGTTCCAGCAGGTCTGCACCGCGAGCTAATCGCGCGCCGGGCCCCGCCCGGGAGGGCACAGGCAAGGCTCGCGATCGGATGGTGGTCAGCACGTCGGTCTCCAGGATGAGAGGCAGGCATTCGGCAAGGCCGCCCGGCGCCCCCATCCGGGCCGTGCTCGCGGTGGTCGGCGCCTGCCTCGTCGTCGTCGCTGGCACGGTAGCGGGCCTGACCGCAGTGGGTTCGGGGAGCCATCCGCCGGCACGAATCGCCGCGATCGGCACCGGAAGCGATCCGCCCGAGGGCCGCCTGAACGTGACCACCTCCGCGCCGGTGCTCTCCCCCGCGACCACTTCCGCGCCGGTACTCTCCCCGCGGGCAGCACCGGTCGCGGGATCCGCGGCTACGGCGGGCCACCGGGATCCGTTCGGGACCGCGGCGGCCTCGTACCTGTCGGGCCGGACTGGCACCGTGCTGGCCGCCGTCTACGACGTCGGGACCGGCCTGACCTGGCACCTTGGCCAAGGCGAGCCACAAGCCGAGGCGAGCGTGGTCAAGCTCGACGTCCTCGAGACGCTGCTGGCCGAGCAAGGCCGGGGAGACGGCACCGAGCTGGCGGCCAGCGACCGGTCACTGGCCGAGCAGATGATCGAGGACAGCGACAACGCGGCCGCAACCAGCCTGTGGTACGAAGTCGGCGGGGCCGCCAGCATCCGCTCGTTCAATGCCAAGGCCGGCCTGACCGATACCACCCCCTCGTCGTGCGTGGCCTGTCCCGGGTTTTCCTGGCCGGGATGGGGGCTGACCACGACCACCCCGGACGACCAGATTGCACTACTCAAGCAGTTGGTCACGCCCAGTTCTGTGCTCACGGGTGCCGAGCGCGGCTACGCCTTGTCGCTGATGGAGGACGTGACGCCGACCCAGCGGTGGGGCGTTAGCGGTGGCGTTCCACCCCAGGTCACGGTGGCCCTGAAGAACGGCTGGCTGCCCTTGCAGGGCACCGACAGCGACTGGCAGATCAACAGCGTCGGATGGGTCTCCGGCGGCGGCCGGAACTACCTGATGGCCGTGCTCACCACCGGGAATCCCACCGAACAGTACGGCATCGACACGATCGACCAGCTAGCCGCCATGGTGTGGCAGGACATGCGCTAGCCGCCAGCGGCAATACGGCCATGCCGGATATTCACGGAATTTATCGCTTACCTGGCGCTGGCCGCCTCCGTGGCGGCGCAGCTGACCTAGATCGTTCTCTGCCTAGCCAGCGCGGCCGGAGTCAGACCGGAGAGCTTGCCGCATTCCCTGGTCAGGTGGGCCTGGTCGGCGTAACCTGCCTCGGCCGCGATAGCAGCCAGGTCGAGCCTGTCCGGGCCATCTGGGGAGGCGTCGATGCGGGAGACGAACCGGCGGAACCGGAGCACCCGCTGCAGGGTCTTCGGGCCGTAGCCGACGGCGGCGTGGCAGCGGCGGCGCAGTTGCCGCATGCTGAGCCCGATGCCGGCCGCGACGTCCTCCGCACGCGCCTGCGGGTCGCGTAGCAGGCGTGCGGCCTGGGTCACGGCGGGGTCTGGCGCGCAGTCGGCGACCAGGGCCGCCGTCACCTCCAGGGCCCGGGCCGCGGCCGTGTCCGGGTCGAGCATGGCGGACAGTCGCCGCGCGTCGCTGGGCCGCAGGTCGGCCAAGTCGACCCGCTGGTCGCGTAGTTCGCTGAGCGGAATCCCGAGCGTGGGGCCGCCTGCCGAGGGCCGGAAGCGGATGCCGAGCATGACCGTACCCGCGATCATCGTGGTAGGCACCGGGCCGGTGTCCGGGCCTGCCACGAACGCGCCCCGGCCCTGCTCCCAGATCAGGTCGGTGCACCCGTCGGGCAGCACCAGGCCTGACCGGTCGGCGTCGGTGGTGACCTGCGCCCACAGGCACGCGACGGCATCCCGCAGCGCCGGGGGCGCGGGCCATTCGGTATAGCCAGCCGGCAATGCTCGGGCATCCACCTAATCAGGATGGCATGACGACGGCCGTTTCGTTCAATACGCCCGGGGTGGCCCCGTGCTCTGATGGGCCGATGAACGCTCCAGACTTCAACGCGGCCGCCGCTTTTGTCGCGGCCAACGCCAGGGTGCTTGACCGGCGCCGATTCCAGCGGCTGTTCGAGGACGGGCCGGTTCTCGGGTCCGCGCCGGTGCGGGACGCGGTGGCTGCCTATCGCAACAACGACGGCGGGTTCGGCCACGCGCTCGAGCCGGACTGCCGCGCGCCAGGCAGCCAGCCCGCCGCCACGGAGATGGCCCTGCGCGTCATGGATGAGGCGGACGCCTGGGACGAGGACTTGGTCCGGGGTGCCTGCGACTGGCTGATGGCGGTGGCGCCCGCCGAGGGCGGCGCGGCCTTCGTCGAAGCGAACCCTCGATCCCTGGCCGACTGGCCGCACGCGCCCTGGTGGGTCCCCGAGGAAGGCCATCCCGCCTCGCTCATCGCCACTGGCATGATCGCGGGCACGCTGCACGCCCGCGGCGTCAGCCACCTCTGGCTCGACGGCGCCACGGAGGTCATGTGGAACCGGATCGGCGCGCTCTGCTGGCCCGGAGGTACCAATCCCCCCGGACCCCCCTTGGCAGAACCAAGCGGATACGAAATGTTCGGCGTGCTCAGGTTCCTCCAGCACGTGCCCGACCGGGACCGGGCACTCGAGGCCTTTGGCCGGGTCGGCCCGCTGATCATCGAGCGAAACCTGGTCGCCCTGGATCCGGAGGCACCCGGCGAGGTGCACGGGGTCCTCGACTTCGCGCCCGAGCCCGATTCGCTGGCCCGCAGCCTCTTCGACGACGTGACGGTCAAGGCGCACCTGGACCATCTCGCCCACGCCCAGCGGGACGACGGCGGCTGGACGTTCAACTGGCTGGCCTGGTCACCGGCCGCCGAACTCGACTGGCGCGGCTTCCTCACCGTCGACGCCCTCCGCGTCCTGCGCGCCAACGGG
>JBKQQQ010000421.1:0-3400 GCA_052144275.1 Streptosporangiaceae bacterium | reverse complement strand
CGCCGAGCGCCGAGCACACCGCGGCGAGCGCCTCGGGAAGGTTCTCCCGGTGCAGGCACAGGGCGGCCGGACGGCGTTCCGCCACCAGATCGGACAGCAGGCGCCGGAGCGAGTCAGCCAGGTCCGTCCGGGAGGAAAAACCAGCGGAGCGGCCGAGCGAGGCCAAACGGGCCTCAGCCTCGACGGTCCCCCCGAAGCCCGCCGCGAACGGGCGGAGGGTCTCGGTGCAGCGCAGCGCGGGCGAGCTGATCACCCGCGCGGTGGACGCGAAGCAGGCCAGCAGGCGAGCCAGCCCCTGCGCGTCGGCCGCGCCCTGCGCATCGAGCGGCCGCGACTCGTCGTCGCCGTGCCAGTCCGCCTTACGCCCCGCCGAGGCGTGCCTGACCAGGATCAACGGCACCGTCTGGCGCGGCAGGAAGGCCGAGACTACCGGATCGTCGTGCGTGTCAGCCAGCTGTGCACGGGCCTGGGCCAGCGGCACCCAGGCCACCGCGTCGATCTCGTTGCCGGGCGCGGCCTCGTGACCGGTGCTGAACGCCGACCAGTAGCTGACCCGCTTGGGCTGGCCCCAGCTGATGTACTCTACGGTCGGCAGCCGGGGGCCGAGCACCGGCCGCACGCAGGTCTCCTCCCAGACCTCACGGGCCGCGGTGAGCAGGATGTGCTCACCCGGGTCGCTCTTGCCCTTGGGCAGCGACCAGTCGTCGTACTTGGGCCGGTGCACGAGCAGGACCTCGGCATCTCCGGCTTCTTGGGGGCCTTGGGGCGCGTCAGCCGTGGGCCGCCAGATCGCCGCGCCCGCCGCAACGGTGGCATCAGTCATCGGCCGAACGGACCCGCCGTTCCCTGACCAGCGTCTCCTGCACGTCGCGCAGCGGATTCCCGTTCTCGTCCCGGCTGTGCCGCACCCAGTACCCGTCCGCGTTCAGCCACCAGGAGGAAGTCCCGTCGTCCATGCCCATCTCGAGAAACCTGCGCAGCCGCCGGTGGTGCCCGGGGTCGTCGACCCGGACCAGCAGTTCCACCCGGCGGTCCAGGTTCCTGTGCATCATATCGGCGCTGCCGATCCAGACCTGGCTTTCTTCGTCTTCGCCGGTGCCGAACGCGTAGATCCGGGAATGCTCGAGGAACCGGCCGAGCACGCTGCGGACCCGGACGGTGTCGGAGAGCCCGGGGATACCCGGCCGCAGCGCGCAGATGCCGCGCACCCACAGGTCGACCGGGACGCCCGCGCGGGACGCCCGGTAGAGTGCGTCGATCACCACCTCGTCGACCAGCGCGTTGGTCTTGAACACGATCCGGGCGGGCAGGCCGGCCCGGCTCCGCTCCGCCTGCCGGTCGATCCGGCTGACGATGCCGGTGCGCAGCGATTCCGGCGCGACGAGCAGCCGCTGGTATGCCCCGGTGCGGCTGTACCCGGTCAGGTGGTTGAACAGGGCGGTGACGTCCTCGCCGACCGCGGGATCGGCGGTGAGCAGCCCGAAGTCCTCATAGATTCGGGCCGTGGTCGGGTGGTAGTTGCCGGTGCCGAGGTGGCAGTACCGGCGCAGCGTCCCGTCGGGTTCCTCGCGCACGATGAGCGCCATCTTGCAGTGCGTCTTCAGGCCGACGTAACCGTAGACGACGTGGCAGCCTGCTTCCTCGAGCTTGCGCGCCCAGGTGATGTTGGCGCGCTCGTCGAACCTGGCCTTGATCTCCACCACCACGACGACCTGCTTGCCCGCTTCGGCGGCGTCGATCAGCGCGTCCACGATCGGCGACTGGCCGCTGGTCCGGTACAGCGTCTGCTTGATCGCGAGCACCCGCGGGTCCTCGGCGGCCTCGTCGATCAGCCGCTCCACCGACGCGGCGAACGAGTCGTAGGGGTGCTGGACGAGGACGTCGCGTTCGGCGATGGCGGTGAAGATGCTGTTGTCCTTCGAGACCGCCCGGGTGGACGGGACGAACGCCGGGTACCTCAGCTCGCCGATGTTCAGGTCGGCGATGGCGAACAGCCCGTTCAGGTCGAGCGGCCCGGGTAGCCGGTATACGGCCCGTCTGTCGATGTCGAGCTCGGTGACCAGCTTCTCGAGTACGTCGGCCGACATCGTGTCCTCGACTTCGAGCCGGACTGCGGGCTCGAACCGGCGCCGCATCAGCTCCCGCTCCATGGCCTGCAGCAGGTTCTCGGTAAGGTCCTCGTCTATTTCGAGGTCCCTGATGCGGGTGACACGGAACGCGTGATGCTCCATGATCTCCACGTCACCGAACAGGTCAGTCAGATGCGCGGCGATGACGTCCTCGATCGGCACGTACCGGTTCTGCGACAGGGCGAGGAACCGGGGCAGCAGCGGCGGGACCTTGACCCTGGCGAAGATAGTGCCGCCGGTCCTGTCGTCCGCGATCATGACGGCCAGGTTGAGCGATAGGCCGGAGATGAACGGGAACGGATGGGCCGGGTCCACCACCAGCGGGGTGAGCACCGGGTAGATGCGCTTGGCGAACAGGTCGCCGAGGCCTTTGCGCTCCTCCGCGGAGAGTTCCTTCCAGCGCAGGATCTCGATCCCGTGCTCGGCCAGCTCCGGGGTGATGCGCTCGCTGAACGCGCGGGCGTGCCGGACGGTCAGCTTGCCCGCCAGTTCCAGCGTGTTCTCGAGCACTTGCCTGGGCAACTGCACGCCGTTGCCCTCGACCGGGAAGCCTGCCACCATCCGGCGCACCAGCCCGGCCACCCGGACCATGAAGAACTCGTCCAGGTTGGTGGCGAAGATGGCGAGGAAGCGCACGCGTTCCAGCAGCGGGACCGACTCGTCTTCGGCGAGTTCGAGCACTCGCTCGTTGAACCTGAGCCAGCTCTCCTCGCGGTCCAGGTAACGCTCCTCGGGCAACGCCGAACCGGCCGCCGTTTCGGCCTCCGGCAGTGCCGCGTCGCGGCTCTCGTCGGGTCCCTCGTGCCCTTCGGCGGCGGGCGGGCTTATCTGGCTGACGCTCATGGGTTCCATTGTCCCCGGCCAGCGTGTGGCACGAAACGTCAAGATGATTGAGACCTTTTTGGGCCGAACGGAGTGGGTAACTGTTCCCGGCCAGGTCAGGGCATGATCGGGTAGCCGGGGACGCCGGGCCGGGCTTGGATGGCCTGCACGCTCAGCGACGCGCGGCCCTTCTCCGAGCACACCGGGATGCGCACGGCAACGAACGCGGACCGGCCCTGATGCGGCAGCGTGACCTGCAGTTCCTCAAGGCCGGACGTGGGGCACGCGGGGCCGGTGATCTCCGAGGACAGGGCGGCGCCAGCGCGAATCGGAGCGCGCGTCAGCACGACGGCAAGCACGGCTGTGCCGACAAAGGCCGCTACCGCAACTATGCGCCATCCAATTTGGCCATACCTGGTCATCGCGGTCCCCATCTGGCGATGCTTGAG
>JBKQQQ010000420.1:0-3528 GCA_052144275.1 Streptosporangiaceae bacterium | reverse complement strand
GTCGGCGGCGGGCACAACGGCCTGGTCGCCGCGGCGTACCTGGCCCGCTCCGGCGCCCGGACGCTGGTGCTCGAGGCGCGGCAGAAGACCGGCGGCGCCGCGACCACCGAAGCTCCCTGGCCGGACGCCCCGGACTTCCGTGTCACCCGCCTGTCCTACGTGATGTCGCTGATGCCGCCGACCATCATCCGCGACCTGCGGCTGGAAAAGCACGGCTACAAGATCTTCCCGATGGGCCCGTACTACCAGGCCTTCCCCGAAGGCGGGTCGATCAAGCTCTACGCCGACGACGCCAAGCGCAACCACGACGAGATCTCCCGCTGGTCGAAGAAGGACGCCGACGCGATGCCGCGCTGGGACGCCTGGCTGGCCGGGCTGGCCGAGGTGCTCGGCCCGCTGCTGCTCACCGTGCCGCCGAACCTCGGCTCACGCAAGCCCCGCGACCTGGCCGAGACGCTGCGGCTGGCCTGGCGGCAGCGCGGCCTGGATGTGCGCACCATCGCGGACGTGACCCGGCTGATGACGATGTCGATCGCCGACCTGCTCGACGACTGGTTCTCCTCGCCGCAGGTCAAGGGTGCGCTGGCGGTCAACGGCGTGATCGGCACCTGGGCCGGCCCGTACGAGCCGGGTACCGCCTACGTGATGGCGCACCACTCGATCGGCGACGTCGGCGACGGCCACCTGGGCAACTGGGGCTTCCAGGAGGGCGGCATGGGCGCGGTCGCCGACGCGATCGCCGGCGCCGCCCGCGAGAACGGCGTCGAGATCCGCACCGGCGCCAAGGTGGCAAAGCTGCTGCTCTCCGGCGGCCGGGCCTCGGGGGTCATTCTCGAGAACGGCCAGCAGATCACCGCCAAGGTCGTCGTCACCTCGCTGCACCCGCGCACCGCGTTCCTGGACCATGTCGGCCGCCAGAACCTGCCGGACGACTTCGTCGCCGACATCGAGCACTGGAAGACCCGCAGCGGCGTCGTCAAGATCAACCTGGCGCTGGCCGAACTCCCCGACTTCACTGCCGATCCCGGCACCAACCTGGCCGAACACCACACGGGTTCGGTGGAGATGGCGCCGACCATGCCGTACATCGAGCGCGCGTTCCAAGACGCGCGCGAGGGCAGGCCCGCCACCAGGCCGTTCAGCGACGGGGTCATCCCGACCGCCTTCGACACGACGCTGTGCCCGGAGGGGTACCACATCATGTCGCTGTTCACCCAGTGGGTCCCGTCCGACTGGAGCGAGGAACCGCACGCCGAGGAACTGCAGGCCTACGCCGACCGCATGATTGACTGCTACAACGAGGTGGCGCCGAACTTCAAGAGCTCGATCCTGCACGCCGACGTCGTGGGCCCGTACGAGATGGAGCACGACTACGGCCTGGTCGGCGGCAACATCTTCCACGGCGAGCTGTCCCTGGAGCAGCTGTTTCACATGCGCCCCGCGCCCGGGTTCGCCGACTACCGCACCCCGGTGCCCGGCCTGTACTACGCCAGCTCCGCCACTCACGCCGGCGGCGGGGTCTGCGGCATCCCCGGCATGCAGGCGGCCCGGGCCGCGATCGCCGACCGCCGCGCCGCCCTCCGCGGCCCCGCCCAGGCTGTCCGGCGCGCCCGCCACCGGTGACCGCCCCGTCACAAGCCCCGTCCGAACCAGCGGTCACTGTAGCCCCAGCCGTCACCGCGATGCTCGAGGCCCGCACCGTGGCGCTGGTCGGGGCCAGCGCCCGGGCGGGCAGCCTCGGCGCGCGCATGATCGCGGAGGTGGCCAGGAGCCCGTCGCGCCCGCGCACCTACCTGGTCAACCCGCGGTACGACGACATCGACGGCACGCCCTGCCTGCCCAGCCTGGCCGAGCTGCCCGAACCTGTGGACCTCGTGCTGCTGGCCGTCCCGGACACCGCCCTCGAGGCGCAGCTGGACGCCGCGGCACGCACCCAGGCCCGTTCGGCCGTAATTTTCGGTTCTGCCTTTGACCTTCCGGGCGCCTCCGGGCTGCGGGACCGGCTGGCCGCGATCGCCCGCCAGGCGGGCATGGCGGTGTGCGGCGCCGGGTGCATGGGGTTCGTGAACGTCGCCCGCGGGCTGCGCGCCGTCGGCTACCTCGAGCCCGACCCGTTGCCGGCCGGGCCGGTCGCGCTGGTCACCCACTCGGGTTCGGTGTTCTCCGCGCTGCTGCGGGCGCGCCGCGGCTTCGGCTTCAGCCTGGCCGTGTCGTCCGGCCAGGAGCTCGTCACCACGGCCGCGGCCTACGCCAGGTACGCGCTGAGCCTGCCGGAGACCAGGGTGCTGGCGCTGGTCCTCGAGGCGATCAGGGACGCCGCCGAGCTGCGCGCGGTCCTGGCCGGGGCGCTGGCCGCGGACGTGCCGGCCGTGCTGCTCAGCGTGGGCATATCGCCGGCCGGGACGGCGCTGGTGTCGGCGCACTCCGGCGCGCTGGCCGCGGCCGACGGCGCGTGGGAGGCGCTGGCCGGCGCCTACGGGCTGCACCGCGTCGGCGACCTGGCTGAGCTGGCCGACACCCTCGAGCTGTTCTCTGTTGGCCAGCACGGGACTGGGCGCCGCTGCGCGCGCGGAACCGCGGGCATCGCCACCGTGCACGACTCCGGGCTGGAACGTGCGCACGCCGCCGACCTGGCCGCCGAACTCGGCGTGCCGTTCGCCCCCCTCGGCCGGGCGACCCGGGACCGGCTGTCCGCGGCGCTCCACCCCGGCCTGGCGCCGGACAACCCGCTGGACGTATGGGGGACCGGCCGCGACACCGAGCCGCTGTTCGCCGAGTGCCTGTCCGCGCTGGCCGCCGACCCGGCGGTGGCCGCGGTCGCGCTCGCCGTCGACCTGGTGCCCGAGTTCGACGGCGACGAGTCCTACCCGCGGGCGGTGCTCACCGCCGCCGCGAGCACCGCCAAGCCGGTCGCGGTGCTGGCCGGGCTGCCGGCCGCCGTCGATCCGGCCGCGGCCGCCCGGCTGCGCGCGGCTGGCGTCCCGGTCCTGGAAGGCGCCCGCAGCGGCCTGCTCGCCCTGCGCCACCTGCTCGACGCTGCCGATTTCCGGGCTGAGCCGCCGGAAATGGGCCCGGAAATGGGCCCGGAAATGGGCACAGTGCCGCGGCCCGCCGCGCACCCCGCCCAGGTTCCGGGCGACACGGCCAGCCGCTGGCGGGACACGCTCGCCCGCCACCCCGGCGGCCTGGGCAACGCCGTGCTGTTCGACCTGCTCCGCGACTACGGCATCCCGGCGGTGCGCGCCCGCCAGGCCGCCACCCGCGGCGCGGCCCTGGCGGCGGCGGCCGCGATCGGCTACCCGGTCGTGCTCAAGACCGGCGAGCCGGGCATCGCGCACAAGTCAGACGTCGGCGGGGTGCGGCTCGGCCTCGGCGACCCCGGCGCGGTCGGCGCCGCCTACGACGACCTGGCCGCCCGTCTCGGCCCGCACGTCCTGGTGTGCGAGACCGCCCCGCCCGGCACCGAGCTGGCGCTGGGCATCGTCCGTGACCCCGCGCTCGGTCCGCTGCTGGTCATCAGCGCGGGGG